>CAUHML010000005.1 GCA_959606905.1 uncultured Bacteroides sp.
GCTATAAACTTAAGCAAAAAAAAAGATAAAACAAATTATTTGCTTATCTTTTTTTTCAAAATTGATAAAATCTATTAATGCCTTTTATATCACTTCAATAGCAGAAGCTGGGACCCATCCTACTTTTCCATCTTCTAAGTGAATTTCTTTCCATTCTTTCATAGAATTGTCTTTGACGTTTACCTTTCTTCCTTCATGAAGAATAAATAAACTAGTACCACTTTCACTTGGAGTACTTCGCACTGTGACACTCGGATTCATAACTATCGCTTCGTTACGGTTTACCAAATTTTCTTTTTGTTGTGAAGCAAAAAGATTAGAGCATACTGTGATTATTAAAAAGATAATCCCTGAAATGAAGCCTATCTTTTTCCACATAATCTGTTTTGAAAATATAAAGAAGTAGAGAGATACTATCAGTAGAATGAAAGAAACAATTCCCCATGTGGCCCATGCATCTACACTCATACAATTAATCAAAGACTTAGTCCATGAGATAAAAAAGACTTCAGGAGTAGGTTCTACTTTATCTATTGTTTTGGCACGTGCTACTTCGAGATTAGCACGGATGTCGCTATTTCCCGGTTGCAAAAGCAAGGCACGTTCGTAATTAAGAACCGCCTTTGCTATTTCACCTATTTTATAATAACTATTTCCGAGGTTATAATAAACTTCAGATGCTTCTCCATTCTTTAGTAATGCTTCGTATATTTGAATGGCAGCCGCATAATCTTCTTTTATATATGCGGAATCTCCTTTAGTTTTTGTCACATCTTCCAATTTGTTATCAAGAAGTGTATGTGTATCGACATGGATAGAATCAGCTTCGTTTATTTGTCTGGGTTCAATGCTCAGTGAATCTTGCGCGAAGCAAGTTACCGACATTGATAAGAATATAAAAAATAATATTTTTTTCATGACACAATCTCTTCTAGGTTAATGTTTTATTGAATTCTCCATTTTGCTTATCACTTCTATTGAAGATGAATAAACTTTATCCATTGCCTGATTTTCATCTCCCGGAGCAAAACGGGCAAATTCACAGTCATTCAATGCATTCAGAAATTCCTTAATTAGCTCTTCACTCACTCCATGATTTCTCAATTTTTCCTCAATATTATCTTTAGACAAACGGGATACCGGAATATTCAGTTTATCACTGATATAGCCCCACAATGCTTTCAAAACTTCATCATAGAAAGCATCTTTCTTATTTTCAGAAAGCAGTTTACCAGCCAGCTTCATACGTTTTATTGCTACTTTATTAGCCTTCTTCGTTCTCATCTTCGCTACATTGGCATTCTCTGCTGCTTGTTTGCGATAAATTATAAAGAAAAGAATAAAGGCAAGAGCCGGAATAATATAGAATAGCCAGTACGACATTGAACCATAGAAGAAGCTTCCTTTAGGTTGAAAAGTCACTTCGTTTTGTTTAATATAGCGAATATCTTCACCCAAGACTTTCAAATCCTCCTTATTGGTGAAGTTAGCAATAACTTGATCTGCATTTCCTGCACCTTTCTCTACGTTTATTACATAATCTTCTGTATTCAGAGTTTTATAAGATTTGGAACGGATATCGAAATAACTAAAAGATACACCCGGAATTTTATATGTTCCGGCATGTCTAGGGATTGCTAAATATTCAATAACTTTATTCCCAGTAAGCCCTTCTTTTGTTAATCTCACCTGATTATCAACTTTAGGATCGTACACTTCAAAATCATCTGGAAATTTGATTTCCGGATTGGAAATAAGTTTCAGATTACCCGTTCCGGAAATCACTAATTTAATAGTTATTGCATCATTCGTTTTTAACTCCTTACTGTTGATAGAAGAAGAAATGTTGAACTCTCCTACTCCACCTAAGAAGTTTGTCGGTTTACCAGCCGGAAGCGGATTAACATTGATGGCTATTTTAGGAGTTGTGATAGGCTTCTTAATCTCTATAACATTGTTTCCTCCGTTAAAAAAAGCATCAAAAGGATCGGCTGACTGTACTGGTTTATTTACCGTCATTTGGAACTGTGCAGGCTCTATAAATAGTTTGCCCGACTGTTGTGGAAAGAGCACGAATTGGCGATAAACAGTTGTATAGTAGTTACGACCTTTATAATGCTCAGGTGTCCATCGAGCATTTGTAGTCATTTCGATTTCCTGTGAATGAAAACCCTTGAAGTCAGGTAACTTGGCATTATTAAGCTGTAAGTTAGATTCTCTGGTATATATTTTATATGTCAATACGAACGCTTCCTGCTCATAAACATTTGTCTTACTTGCAGTTGCTGTAATAAACAAATCTTGGTTAGATACACTTGCATTCGACGAAGGCTGTATGGAAGAACTATTATCATTATTCCTCCTGCTACTATTATGATTTTGATCTTGTGGCAATACTTTTATTTTCACTGAGTTAGATATCATTTGATTACCGTCAGCTACTATTGAAGCACCAGGAACAGTAAACTCACCGGCAGTATTGGCCATCAATATATAAGTGAAAGTAATACTACTAGTAGATGATACACTACCATTCACAATCTGAGTACTACTTTGTTCTGATCGGCTTGGCCCCATTAAAACATCAAATCCTTTGATAGAAGGAGCACGAAAATCTTTTACTTTCTGTGTTGTAACCGTATACGATAGCCTAAATTGATCGCCTACCACCACCACGTCCGGAGCAGAAGCAACAAACGACACTTTATCAGCGAAAGTTTGGGTGCTATATGCCATCAATGTCATTAATATAATAATTAGTTTTCTCATTGCTTATGAAATTTATATCGTCAACTTAATATTACCAGTCTTTTTCCAAACGCCCACCTTGCAACACTTTCTGTTGTTTCTTCACTTTATCCTGCACATCCTTTTCATCCTGCATCACAGAATTAAGTAATTGTTCTGCATTCTCCTTCGACATTTGATTGTCCTTCTTTTCAGATTTTGGAGGTTGTTGCTGATCTTTCTTTTCATCCTGTTTTTGATCATTCTGTTTGTCTTTATTCTTATCTTGTTGTTGATCTTGCTTCTGTTGCTGGTCTTTGTTTTGGTCTTGATTTTGGTCCTGATTCTGCTGTTGATCTTTCAGCATTTTCTGGGCAAGTGCCAAATTATATCGAGTTTCATCGTCAGCTGGATTATTGCGTAACGACATTTTATACGCTTCTACTGCTTTTGCATAATCTTTACCAGCTTGAAAAAGAACCCCCATATTATGATAAATATGAGCCAGTTTCATTTTGTCTTTTTCGATTTTGCCGGCAGCTACATATTGTTCCATAGCATCCTGAAACTTTTGTTGCTGTGAGAGAGTATTCCCCAGATTATACATGGATACTGTCGACTTAGGGTTTACTTCTAAAGCTTTCCGATAATTCACCTCCGCATCTACAAATACGCTGTCATTAAACAAACGGTTTCCTTTACGGATGTAGTCACGCTCTGCTTTCTGTGCCGAGACACTGGCTACCGATAGTAGAAAAATAGTGAATAAAATATATTTACTTCTTAACATATGCATAGCTATTTCTTATTAGAAAATAGGTGAACGTTTTTGAACAAAGGATTTTTACGATCTAGAATTAACAATTCTGCTAACAATAATATTAAAATAATCCATGCAATAGCTTGAAACTGTTCGTTAAACTCTGTATACACTTTCGACTCAACATCTGATTTCGCCATTTTATTCACTTCCTGATTAATAGCTTTCTGAGCAGAGTTAGTATTATCTACTCGTACATAAATACCTTTTCCTTCTTTGGCAATTTCCTGACACATAGCTTCGTTTAAGCGTGTGACAATAACATTCCCTTCACGGTCACGACGATAATCATTTGTACCTTCTATGGGAATAGGTGCACCATCAGGCATACCCACCCCTAATACACTTACTTGAATACCTTTTTCAGCTGCAACTTTAGCAGCTTCTACAGCTCCGCCTTCATGGTTTTCACCATCTGTAATTACAACAATGGCACGTCCCACTCCTTCTTGAGGTGTAAAACTCCGTACAGCCAAATTAATAGCTTCTCCAATAGCCGTACCTTGTTTAGAAATCAATGAAGGACTAATCGACTCCAAAAACATCTTGGCAGAAATATAGTCGCTGGTAATCGGTAACTGTGTAAATGCATCTCCTGCAAATACAATCATACCGATTTTATCATTATCCAGTTCATCAACTAACCTGGAAATTAATCTTTTAGCTTTTTCCAGACGACTTGGCTGTACGTCCTGTGCCAACATCGAATTTGAAATATCCAAAGCAATAATAACTTCTACCCCTTTACGCTTCACTGTTTCCTGTTTGGAGCCAAACTGAGGACGTGCTAATAATACAGAGAACAAGCCGATAACAACAAATATTATCCAAAATTTTATATCCGGACGATATTTGGATACATCAGGCATCAACTGGGCCAGTAAAACCGGATCACCAAAACGTCGAATATTTTTTCTTCTCCTGTAATTGGAATACAAGTAGAAAACTGCTAAAAAAGGTAATAGCAACAATAAATATAAATATGTAGGTTCTTCAAATCGGAACATTTTCTTCTTATTTTACGATTGACAAATAACGATTGACAAACATCCTTATGGAATCTTTTTGAGTATTGAGTTACGCAATAACACTTCTAATAACACACAAAGGAAAGCCGCCAATGCAAACCACTGATATTCTTCGTCCCTCTTACTATACTCCTTTACATTCAGTTTAGTTTTTTCCAGTTTATCAATTTCCTCATATACTTCTTTTAGTTTCGAGTTACTCGTAGCCCTAAAATAGTTACCATCGGTTGTACCTGCAATCTGTGTCAACGTTTTCTCATCAATTTCCACCGGCATATTTACATATTGCACCGTATTTCCAACTGGATAGGGATAAGGTGCCATACCATTCGTCCCCACCCCAATAGTATACACGCGAATACCAAAACTTTTGGCTATCTCAGCAGCCGTCAATGGAGAAATATCCCCTTTGTTATTAGTACCGTCTGTCAATAAAATAATCACCTTAGACTTTGCCTTACTATCTTTCAGTCGGGTTACTGCATTTGCTATTCCCATACCTACTGCTGTACCATCTTCGATAAGGCCACATTTGATATTATGAATCATATCCAATAAAACAGCATGGTCGACAGTAAGCGGACATTGAGTGAAAGTTTCACCTGCAAATAAAGTTATACCGATATTATCGTTAGGGCGGCCGTTAATAAATTCAGCAGCTACATCCTTTGCAGCTTCCAACCGATTCGGCTTTAAATCCTCGGCTAACATACTAGTAGATACGTCAATAGCGAGCATTATATCAATCCCTTCTATTTCGCTATTCTGCCATTTATTAGTCGTTTGCGGACGTGCAAGCACTAGAATAACCAGCACTAAGGCAATAACACGCAATAAGAATGGAACATGCAACAAATAGTTCTTATAGCTTTTAGGTGTATGTGCATATACACGAGCATCCGAAATTTGAAGAGTTGCTTCACTTTTCTTTTGCCTCAGAATATACCATACAATATAAGGTATAAGTAATAATAGCAAAAACAGATATTCAATATTGGCAAAAATCATTTCATTTATGATTTAACAGTTTACTATTTAGTATTCAAGCTATATATACTTTTAAGCAAAAAGATTATATAGCTGCATACCTATATATATAAAGGTACCTATCAATGCGGTTGACAAAATTGCGATTCCGCAAATTAACAATACTTTTGTCCGCAAAGAACGCTTCTCTATAATTGTAATTTCCGTTGGTTGCGGTTTTTGATTTTCTTCTTCAGGTTGCTTCGTTTCATTAATAAAGTCAATAGCATTGATCAGATTGGCATCATTCTCGTTCAT
This sequence comes from uncultured Bacteroides sp., assembly GCA_959606905.1. Next base: position 5,860 of record CAUHML010000005.1, read on the forward strand.
TTGCGGATCGTGCTTCGCGAACTTCACTAGATCGGCTGTCTGGAAAAGCTCCTTCAAATCAGAAATAGCTTCTTTATCCTTCATTTCTAATAGCTTGTCAATAATCTCAGATGAAGTCATTTCAAGCGCATTGAAACCAAAACGATCTTTTATATAGGTGCGAAGTGTATCAGTCAATTCTGTGTAATATTCCTTCGGTTGTCCTTTCTGCCATACTTTCTCATTCTTGATACGCTCTATCTCTTTCATTGCAGCCTGATGGGGCGGCAATTTAGGTTCTACCTTTATTTTGCGGATAATAGGTTTGTTATCCCGGATACGAACTATGAGATAAATCAATAGACCAAGTAAAGGCAAAGCCAAGAATGAACAGCCAATTAACCCATACCAGTCTTCCCATGCGAAAGGAGCTTTCATCACGGTTTTCTGTCCAAAAAATTGGTCTGGATGTAATGTGTCAACCGGTATTGAATATACTTTCAATGCCAAAGCTCTTGATCTATACTCTTTGCCATCTACTGTAACAGGCATTGGTGGTAGATAATACAAAGCCGAGTCAAAAGAAGTAACAGTATACTCTTGAGTAATCATCATACGCTGACGATCGTTCAAGAACTGAGTATCCGGCTTGGCAGTTTCTATAATTTCTACCCCTCGTACCAGTGTATCGGTATAAGCGGGAAAAACAGCCCGTTGCTTGGCATCCATAGCTACTTGTAATTGTATTTTCGCTTGTTCACCAATCAGTATCTGCAAAGAATCTATCTTTGCCTCCACTGTTACAGATTGTGCTCCTACTCTATCAATAGACAGTAAACATAACAATGCTATCAGAATAATATTTTTATTCATCTTTGATTTCATTAGTTTCGTTTGGCAAATAAATTCAACAATGCCTTTACGTAATCCTGGTCAGTTCTTACAGATACAGAGTCTACGTTACTTTTAGTAAATGTATCATTCAATTCTGTCTGTTTTTGTATCCACCAGTCGCGATGTGCCCGACGTACAGCTTTGGAAGAAGTATCAATCCATTGCTCATGTCCTGTTTCTGCATCTTTTATCCGCATCAATCCCACCGGAGGAAGATCACTGACTCTCCTATCATAAACCTGTAATGCTACTACATCATGTTTCCGGTTAGCAATAGTCAAAGCATTTTTGAAACTTTCCTGATCGATAAAGTCGGATAAAACAAACGCAGTACAGCGTCTTTTCATAACATTAGTCAGATATTCCAATGCAAGACGTATATTAGTGCGATGACTTTCCGGCTGAAAATCAATCAATTCACGAATAATATATAGAATATGCTTACGTCCCTTCTTGGGAGGAATAAACTTTTCTATCCGGTCTGAAAAGAATATCACACCGATTTTATCATTGTTTTGGATAGCAGAGAAAGCAAGAGTAGCGGCAATTTCCGTTATCATGTCTTTCTTTAATTGCTTGACCGTACCAAATTCTAAACTTCCGGAAACATCGACCATCAACATAACTGTCAGTTCGCGTTCCTCTTCAAACACTTTCACATAAGGTTTGTTGAAGCGCGCCGTCACGTTCCAGTCTATGTCACGTATGTCATCCCCAAATTGATACTCACGAACCTCCGAAAAGGACATTCCTCTACCTTTGAAAGCCGAATGATATTGGCCTGCAAAAATATTGTTAGACAATCCTCGTGTCTTGATTTCAATTTGGCGAACCTTTTTTAGTATTTCACTTGTTTCCATTTATAAAGTAGTTAAGTGGTAAGTAGTTAACTACCAATTAAGGTACTTCAACCTTATTCAAAATCTTACTGATGATTTCGTCCGAAGTCATACTGTTTGCTTCGGCTTCGTATGTCAGTCCAATACGGTGACGGAGCACGTCATGCGCAACAGCACGTACATCCTCTGGAATCACATAACCGCGGCGTTTAATGAAAGCATACGTACGGGCAGCTAAAGCAAGATTGATAGATGCACGAGGCGAACCACCAAATCCGATCATATCTTTCAATTCTTTCAGGTCATATTTTTCCGGGAAACGAGTTGCAAATACAATATCTACGATATAGCGTTCAATCTTTTCGTCCAAATACACCTGACGAACTACTTTTCGTGCTTCGATAATTTCCTCTGCCTTCAGAATTGGCTTTATATTGAACTTTTCTCCATTTATATTCTGGCGAATAATCAACTTTTCTTCCTCTAGTTTTGGATAATCGATAACAACTTTCAGCATAAAACGGTCAACCTGTGCTTCAGGAAGCGGATAAGTACCTTCTTGTTCGATAGGATTTTGAGTTGCCAATACAAGAAAAGGCTCCGGTAATAAGAAAGTCTCTTTACCAATAGTAACCTGACGTTCTTGCATAGCTTCCAGCAAAGCACTCTGAACCTTGGCAGGAGCACGATTTATTTCATCGGCTAATACAAAGTTTGCGAAAATCGGTCCTTTTTGTACTTTAAACGATTCATCTTTCTGACTGTAAACCATTGTACCGATAACGTCAGCAGGCAATAAGTCGGGGGTAAACTGGATACGGCTATATTTAGCGTCAATCAAAGAAGCAAGAGTTTTAATAGCCAAAGTTTTTGCCAAACCAGGCACACCTTCCAAAAGGACATGACCATCGGAGAGTAATCCGATAAGCAGTGATTCAACCAAATGTTTCTGACCAACAATGATTTGGTCCATACCTGTCGTAAGATTGGTAACGAAAGCACTTTGTCTTTCAATCCGCTCATTCAGTTCGCGGATATCAATTGATTCAGCCATAAATACTTAATATTTTATTATTTAATTCTCATTAATTAAGGTGTAAGACTTACTAGTGTGTAAGGCTTCTAAATTCGCTCCCAAAAGTACGCCATATAATTAACGATTGCAACTAATTTTTATTAAAAAACAATGCGAAATCTTTAGATTAAGGTACTTTCATACGCTTTTGTACATCCATAACACTTCCCCCGACCAGTACAAGTAATGTATAGCCGGGGGAGTAGATAGTTATAATTATTCTTTTGTAAGTTCCGGTATTTTGATTGTAGTACCATAAGGCACGTTATTCGGATTTTTAATCACATCCGGATTATGCTTCACTATATATGGCCACATCGCTTTTGTACCATAGAAACGTAAAGAAACTCTTGTTAAAGTTTCACCTTCCTTGATTGTATACTTTATCTTTGTTCCTGTTATTTTATATGATGCAGAATCAGGATAAACAGAAGCTGAAGGTTGCTGCTGGACAGGCCTACTCTCAGCCTTTGCAGAAGTTAATATCTCTTCTTTTTTTACAATTGACTGTGGCTCAACAACGTTCTTCGGTGTAGTAACAGTTACTTCTACAACAGTATCTTTATGTTCAATAGTATCGGAAAGCTGCGCTTCAGTTCGAACAGGTTGAGTTGTTACAGGCGGCATATCGAGGGTATTCTTGTCAGATGAAGAAGAAAACAGGTCCGGATAATAGATAAATAAAATCACACCTCCACATAGTAACAATACTATGACGATTACAGCTATCAAATAAGGAACAGGAGATTTCTCCTTTTTAACAACCTCTTTTTTAGATATCGGGCTAACAGTAGTTTGTACAGAAGCTTTAGTCGGCTTTGTAATTTCCGACTGTGGTGATACTATTGGAATTTCGGGCTTTAGATTTGCTTTCAGAAGTTCTTGTTCAATAATCTGCTCTGCCGTAATTTTTTCTTTCTCTTTTACTGGTTGTTCTGGCTGTTGTTGTTCAACCATAAGTGATTCTTCAACCACTACTTTTTCTTCAATAGACTGTTCCGTTATTCGTTCCTCCTGAACCGTATCCACTTCTTCGGAAGAATCTTGTTCAGCAATCTGACTTTCATTTTCTACTATAGGATTAGAAGTATTCTCTTGACTTTCCTCCTTTTTATTATAATCTTCTATTGTTGAAGCAAGAATTTCCTCACCTACTTCTTCCTCTTCCACTTCTTCTACCGGAGTATCTTCCAATACTGTGTTTTCATTCAACACAACAGTCTCGAAATGTGCAAAAGGTTTATTAATTGTATCTCTCAAATTCGCGTCCGGAGAAAATGAAACCTTTGTATGCCCTTTTATCTGGAAACGTTCACCTGTGTTAACATTGACACTTTCCCGGCTATCTACATCGATAAGTTTGAAAGTTCCCAATCCTTTGATTTTTACAGTCTTCTCGTTTTCCAAGGCTTGTTCAATCAAGAGAAAAAACTCTTTTACGAACACCTCGGCATCCTTCTTGGTCATGCTATGTTTAGCAGCCAACAAGTCAGTAAGGTCTTGAATTGTTAGTCTTTCATTCATAACGGGAAATATTTATTTAAACTTATCTTTCAATGTATTGCTAGGTTTATAAGATAACACCAATTTGGGAGGAACCAACATACGTTGTTTACTTGCCGGATTAATTGAAATACGTTCCGCTTTCTTTTTTACTTCAAAAGAACCGAATCCTTGTACTGCAATCACGTTACCTTCTTCCAGTTCTTGTATCATATCAGACAGTAAAGAACCTATTAATTCGGAAGTATCCTTAATGGTGTACCCCAGTCTTTCAGCTAGTTCAGATGTAAATTCCTTATTATTCATAGTCATTTATTATCTTTGCATATAAATCAAAATCGTCTGCATCTACTACTTCTACTTGATAAAACTTTCCGATCTCAAGCTCTTTTTCAGAACAATTAATCAATACTTCCGGATCTACTTCCGGCGAATCAAATTCAGTTCTTCCGATATAATAATCGCCTTCTAACCGATCAATGATAATTTTCATCTGTTTACCGACTTTTTCTGCACTCAACTCTGCCGATATGCCCTGCTGAATATCCATTAATTCATCAAGTCGGGCTTGTTTCACTTTTTGCGGAATAGAATCTTCATAAGTTTCTGCAGCATAAGTACCTTCTTCTTCCGAATAAGCAAAAGCTCCCATTCTATCGAAGCGTACTTTACGGACAAACTCCTTTAACTCTTCAAAATCTTCCTCTGTTTCTCCAGGATGTCCTACCATTAAAGTTGTTCGCAGGTGAATACCAGGGACTTCTTTACGGAATTGTTCAATCAGTCTGTAAGTATCCTCCTTTGTCACTTGCCGACGCATCAGCTTCAACATATTGTCACTGATATGTTGCAAAGCTATATCCATATACTTGCAAACATTGCCACGTTCACGCATTACACGAAACAAGTCAATCGGGAAATGTGCCGGATACGCATAATGCAGACGAATCCATTCTACTCCTGGTATTTCCGAAATGCGTTCAATCAATTCCGGAAGCATTTGTTTCTTATACAAATCAACTCCGTAATAAGTTAGCTCCTGTGCTATAACCTGAAACTCTTTCACGCCTTGCGACACCAGATACCGGACTTCATCCAAGATTTCTTCTATCGGTTTAGATATATGACGTCCTGTAATAATCGGGATAGCACAATACGAACATTTACGATCACATCCTTCCGATATTTTCAGATAAGCATAATGCTGCGGAGTGGTCAGCGTCCGTTCAATATACAACTCCTCATGATAGCTTTTCCCCAAATCATGCAAAAGTTCCTTCCAGTTGAATTTACCATAGAATTTATCTACTTGTGGTATTTCAATAGCCAGCTCCCTGAGATAACGTTCAGAAAGACAACCCATTACAAAAAGTTTCTTTAAGTCACCTTCTTCCTTTCTTTTGGCAAACTCCAGAATCATATTGATAGATTCTTCTTTGGCATCGCCGATGAAACCGCATGTATTGATGACTGCAATTTCCCCTTGTGGAGTTTCAGTATCATGAGTCACGCTATATCCTACTTCTTCCAGTTGACGCATCAACTGCTCAGAGTCCACCAAATTTTTAGAGCATCCCAAAGTGATTATATCTATTCTCTTTCTTTTCATGCATTTTCTCCAAACAAGGAATCAACAAATTCGTTTTTGCGGAATACTTGTAAATCCTCCATTCCTTCACCCAAACCGATGTATTTAACAGGAATCTTAAATTGGTCGGAAATACCAATTACAACACCGCCTTTAGCAGTCCCATCAAGTTTAGTGATAGCCATAGCGGTAACCTCCGTTGCCAGAGTAAACTGCTTGGCTTGTTCAAAAGCATTCTGTCCTGTAGAGCCGTCCAATACAAGTAATACTTCATCCGGTGCATCAGGCACTACTTTCTTCATTACATTTTTAATTTTGGTCAGCTCGTTCATCAGGCCGACTTTATTGTGCAAGCGTCCGGCTGTATCAATAATAACGATGTCAGCATTGTTGGCAACAGCAGAGCTAAGGGTGTCATAAGCTACCGATGCAGGATCAGCACCCATTTTCTGTTTAACGACAGGCACCCCTACCCGCTCTCCCCAAATCATCAACTGTTCTACAGCAGCCGCACGGAATGTATCAGCGGCTCCCAAGTAAACAGATTTACCGGCTTTCTTGAATTGATAAGCCAGTTTGCCGATAGTTGTAGTCTTTCCCACTCCATTGACCCCTACTACCATAATCACATAAGGCTTTCTTTCGATCGGAACATCAAAATCAGCTACATCATCCGAGTTATTCTCGGTCAACAAAGCGGCTATTTCGTCACGTAATATATGATTCAATTCCTGAGTATTCACATATTTATCCGCAGCGGCACGTTTTTCGATGCGCTTAATAATATTCAAAGTCGTCTCTACGCCTACATCCGACGTAATCAACACTTCTTCCAGATTATCCAACACTTCGTCATCTACCTTTGACTTACCAGCCACGGCACGAGCGATTTTACTAAACACGCTCTCTTTGGTTTTAGATAACCCCTTATCTAAAGTTTCCTTCTTCTCCTTTGAAAAAAAACTAAAAAATCCCATATTGACAGTTGTTTGTATAATACATAATGCTACAAAGATATAACAAAGGATTGAAAAGTAAAAAAAAGAAGCAATAAAAAATCCCCTCATTGTTTGTCAATGAGAGGATTTTGTATTTATAGCGCGTATGCTATTTCAATTATTTTTTGAAAAAGTCTTGTACTTTTTCATTCGGAACCATTTGCTCATCAAAAACGTATGCTCCAGTCTTAGGAGATTTTACCATTTTGATAACCTTAGTATAAGCACGACCTTCTTTAGAGCCTTCGTGCAAACTTGCTACTGTTTTCTTTGCCATGGGTTATACTTCTTTATTATTTAATTTCCTTGTGTACTGTTACTCTTTTCAGAATTGGGTTGTATTTTTTCAACTCAAGTCTTTCTGTAGTATTCTTTCTGTTCTTAGTTGTGATATAACGAGATGTTCCCGGCATTCCACTGTCTTTGTGTTCTGTACATTCCAGAATCACCTGCACTCTGTTACCTTTTGCTTTCTTTGCCATTGTAAGTTTTCTCCTCTACGTTTAGCCGATTACTTTAATGCTTTTCCAATCACAATAACCTTTAGCCACTGCTTCAGTCAGCGCAGCATCCAGTCCTTTTTTGTTGATAATACGCAACCCGTTAGCGCAAATGCTAAGGCTGATCCAACAATCTTGTTCTACATAATAGAACTTTTTGTTAAACAAGTTCAAATCAAAGGTTCTTTTAGTTCTTCTCTTTGAGTGTGAAACATTGTTGCCAATCATGGCTTTCTTTCCGGTAATTTGACAAATCTTCGACATTTCTATCTTATTTTTATAGTTTTATATCTATACTTCTTTCAAACAGGACGCAAAGTAAGCACTTTTATCCGTATAAAACAAGAAATTCCTAAAATAATTCACTTCTGAATACCAATTTTCCCTTATTTGAGTAAATCCCGTAAAATTAATAACGCATTATTGCCGGCTCTTTCAATATTCATGGATCTTCCGCGATTTGTTTCCTGCTTGTAAGTACGAATTTCGTTTTTATAACCAGCAGCTATCCAAACTGTCCCTACCGGTTTTTCAGGAGTTCCTCCTCCGGGACCGGCTATGCCTGAAGTTGCCACAGCACAGTCGGTTTTCAATGCTTTCATCGCACCTTTTACCATTTCAATCACAGTTTCTTCACTAACAGCTCCATGCCGTTCCAAAGTTTCGGGAGAAACGTACAAGAGATTCATCTTTACTTCATTGGAATAAGCCACTATACTTCCATTAAAATATTCCGAACTTCCGGCAATAGATGTTAATCGTGCGGCAATACTTCCTCCAGTACAACTTTCTGCGGTGGAAACGGTTATTTTCTTCTTTTTTAGTAATTCGCCGATAATAACTTCCAAAGGAGTATCTTCCTCACAGAAGATATCTTCACCCAAAATTTTCTCTAATTTAGCTTTTTCGCTATCTAGAAGCGCCCGCACTTCTTTTTTATCTTGTCCGCGTCCAGTCAATCGCAGGCGGATTATTCCAAGTTTTGGTAAATAGGCCAGTTTGATGCTTTCCGGCAGTGCAGTTTCCCATAGTTCCAGTTTTTCAGCCAATACAGACTCTGGATAGTGTTGTACAAGAAATGTTTGATGCATAATCACATCCGTTTGAAATTTCTCATGCAGCTTGGGCAATATGGATTCCGTCATCACAACTTTCATCTCCTGCGGAACTCCCGGCATTGAAACGAGAACTCTGTCGTTTCTTTCAAACCAACTAACAGAAGCACTCCCTACCGGATTATTTATAACGGTACAGCCCTCGGGAACCATTGCCTGCCCTTTATTTAAGGCATTCATGGGGATTTTTCCGGCCAACACCCGTTTTATGTTTTCAAAAACTTCTTCACTAAATACCAGTCTAGTATGGAAATACTTACATAGCGTTTGTTTTGTTATATCATCTTTAGTAGGACCTAGTCCCCCGGTCACTAAAACAATATTCACCCTTTTCATCGCATTATCGATCGCTTCAAGAATCTCATCTTCCCGGTCACGGATTGAAACAATACGAAGAACCTCAATGCCTATCTTATTTAATTTCTGTCCTATCCAGGCAGAATTAGTGTCGACAACCTGCCCTATCAGCAGTTCGTCACCAATGGTTATTATTTCAGCAAACATACTTTCCTTATTTTATCCTATATATTAAGGTATATTTTTAGTCTTACGGACAAGGAGCCTATTTTCAATAAGGAAATTATTCTAATGTAACGCGAGAATAGGCCGGAAGATCAATAGAGCAAAAATCCCTATCCAAATATTTAAAATATCCGGTAATAGCGATCATTGCTGCATTGTCGGTAGTATAGCTGAATTTTGGAATAAAGATATCCCAGCCATATTTTTCGGCATGTTCCCGAAAAGCATTACGTAATCCGTTATTCGCAGAAACTCCTCCTGCTACGGCTACTTCCTTGATTTTGTATTCTTTTGCAGCTTTACGCAATTTATCCATTAGAATATCTACAACTGTTGCTTCCAATGATGCAGCCAAATCCACTTTATGATGTTCTATAAAATCAGGGTCCTCTTTCAGCCAGTCACGTAATGAATAGAGGAATGAAGTTTTTAATCCGCTAAAGCTATAATCCAGCCCCGGAATATGCGGTTTGCTGAATGTGAATACTTTCGGGTTTCCCTGGCGTGCCAGTTTATCAATAATCGGTCCACCCGGATAACCGAGCCCCATTACTTTGGAGCACTTGTCAATAGCTTCACCTGCAGCATCATCAATCGTCTGCCCCAAAATCTCCATATCGTTATAGGCTTTCACTAATATAATTTGTGAATTTCCTCCAGATACTAATAGACATAAGAAAGGAAAATTGGGTTGTCTATTTTCCTCACCTTCTGCTTTAATAAAATGAGCTAAAACATGTCCATTCAAATGATTAACATCAATCAATGGAATATTTAAGGAACGAGCGAATCCTTTAGCGAAAGAGACACCGACGAGCAATGAACCCATTAATCCCGGACCACGTGTAAAAGCTACCGCACTCAATTCTTCTTTAGTGACTCCAGCACGTTTCAGCGCTTCATGTACTACCGGTACGATATTTTGTTGATGCGCCCGTGAAGCCAGCTCGGGTACTACTCCACCGTATGCTTCATGTACGGCTTGGCTCGATACCACGTTCGACAGCAGATAACCATCTTTGATAACAGCTGCCGACGTATCATCACAAGAGGACTCAATTCCTAATATTATTACACTCATAAGTAATTAAACTATTAAAACGGTGCAAAAGTAATCATAAAACTACGATTCATAACGAACTATTTTATATTTTTGTTCGCAAAATAAAAATAATCGCTTATCAGAACGCTGAAAAAGACTGTACGCTGGGTAGTTGGTATTGTACTGGGAGTATATATCGGAACTATTGTTTTGCTGAATATACCAAGTGTTCAGCAAGTCATGAGTGTATTTGTAGCCGAGGAGCTCTCCGACTTATTGAATACACGGGTGACAATTGGCCGGATAAATATAGGATTGTTGAACCGTATCATCATTGACGATGTATTGCTTGACGACCAAGACGAGCAGGAAATGCTCAAAGTGACTCGTTTGTCTGCCAAATTTGATATCATGCCTTTTTTTAAAGGTAAGATATCCATTAGCAGTGTCCAGTTATTCGGTTTCAATATCAATCTTCAAAAAAAGACACCAGACTCTCCACCTAATTTTAAATTCGTATTAGATGCATTTGCTTCCAATGATACGGTGAAGAAAGACAACTCATTGGATTTGCGTATTAATTCTATCCTGATTCGTCGTGGGCGAATGGCTTATCATGTACTTTCAGAAGAAGAAACACCCGGGAAGTTTAATGCCAAACACATCCATCTTCAGAATATTATAGCTAATATTTCATTGAAAGCCTTGAGTAAAGATTCAATAAATCTGGGAATTAAGCGGTTGAGCCTTGATGAAAAAGTATCCGGTTTCTCTTTGAAGAAGATGAGTCTGAAGCTAGTTGCCAATAGCAGGCAGACAAGCATTGACAATTTTGCTATCGAATTGCCCGAAACATCTCTGAAACTGGATACAATTCATTTGATATATGATAGTTTGAAAGCCTTTGACCGTTTTACGGAGCAGGTTCGTTTTTCTTTCCGTACGTTGCCGTCACAAATCACTTTAAAAGATATTTCTCCTTTTCTTCCGGCGCTATCGCACTTCAAAGAGCCGATATCGTTGGATATGGAAGTAAAAGGTACTGTCAATCAATTGACCTGTTCGCATCTGGAAATAACAGCCGACAATCGTCAGTTCCGCCTTAAAGGAGATGTGGCACTTCAGGACTTGTCGCATCCGCAAGACGCTTATGTGTTTGGAACCCTATCCGAACTTACTGCTACTACTCGTGGCGTAGGATTTTTAGTCCGCAATTTGAGTCATGATTATAATGGAGTGCCTCCAGTACTGGAACGCTTGGGAAATGTCAGTTTCCGGGGAGAGGTTTCCGGCTATTTCACAGATATAGTAACTTATGGCCAATTGCATACTGATTTGGGCGGTGTCAATATGGACTTGAAATTGAGTTCTGATAAAAGTAAGGGATTGTTTGCTTATTCCGGTGCCGTTAAAACAACCGACTATAAGTTAGGTAAATTATTGGCTAACGAGCAACTGGGAGAAATCACATTCAACTTAGATGTACATGGGCGCCATGTAACCGACCGACTCCCTGTTGTTGAATTGAAAGGGCTGATAGCTTCCGTAGATTATAGTAGATATAGATATGAGAATATTACACTGGACGGAGAATATAAGCAAGGAGGATTTAATGGCAAAGTAGCACTGGATGATCCGAATGGCTCTATTTATCTGAATGGAGATGTGAATGTTTCCTCCAGAATTCCTACATTTAATTTTCAAGCTATTATCAATAAATTGCGGCCACATGACCTGAATCTCACCTCCAAGTATCCGGATACGGAATTCTCTTTGAAACTAAGAGCCAACTTCACGGGAGGCTCAGTTGACGAAATGATTGGAGAAATCAATGTGGATAGCCTCGAATTTATGTCACCAGAGAAACAATACTTCATGAACAACATGAATATCCGGGCCAGTAAACAGAATAACGAGAATCAGTTGAGATTGACTTCTGAGTTTCTGACAGCAAGTGTGGAAGGAAAGTTCCAGTATCACACATTGCCTGCCAGCATTCTGAATATTATGCGGAAATATGTCCCGTCATTAATATTACCTCCCAAAAAGCCAATTGAAACACACAATAATTTCCAATTCGATATACATATATATAATACAGATATTCTATCCACGATTTTTGATATTCCGCTGACGGTATATACTCATTCCACTTTGAAAGGATACTTTAATGATCCCTTGCAGCGTTTGCGTGTGGAAGGATACTTCCCCCGTCTTCAATATAAGAACAACTTTATTGAGTCGGGCATGATTTTGTGCGAGAATCCATCAGATCATATTCGTGCGCGGGTGCGCCTGACCAATCTGAAGAAGAAAGGAGCAGTCAACCTTTCTTTGGATGCGCAAGCTAAAGACGACAATATCAGTACGACATTGAATTGGGGAAATAGTGCTGCGGTGACATATAGCGGGCAATTGGCCGCTGTGGCAAAGTTCTTGCGTACCGAAGGAGAGAAGCCTTTATTAAAAGCAATGGTAGAGGTGAAACCGACGGATATTATTCTGAATGATACCCTTTGGCAGATACATCCTTCACAGGTAGTAGTGGATTCCGGCAAGGTAGACGTGAACAACTTCTATTTTAGCCACCAGGATCGTTATGTACGTATAAACGGACGTCTTTCGGACAATCCGCAAGATAGTGTAAAGGTTGATTTAAAGGATATCAACATGGGATATGTGTTTGATATTGCAAGTATTTCCGATGATGTAAATTTTGAAGGAGATGCTACAGGAACTGCCTATGCAAGTGGTGTTTTCAAAAAACCTGTGATGAATACGCGTTTATTTATAAAAAATTTCTCTCTTAATCAAGGACGTTTGGGCGATTTGAACATATATGGCGAATGGGATAATGAAAATAGAGGAATCCGACTGGATGCATCTATCAAAGATATTTCTACGACCCCGTCACGTGTCACCGGCATCATTCATCCGCTAAAACCGGAAAGTGGGCTTGACTTAAATATCGAAGCAAATGAACTGAATCTGAAGTTTCTGGAACATTATATGAAGTCTATTGCAAATGATATAAAAGGACGGGCAACGGGTAAAGTACACTTCTACGGGAAATTTAAAGGATTGAATCTCGATGGCGCAGTCATGACGAATGCTTCCATGAATTTTGATATTTTGAATACTCATTTTGCTATAAAGGATACCATTCTTTTAGCTCCTACCGGATTGACATTCAACAATATACATATTTCTGATATGGAAGGCCATTCGGGAAGAATGAACGGTTATCTGCATTTCCAGCATTTTAAGAACTTAAATTATCGTTTTGAGATACAAGCAAACAACATGCTTGTAATGAATACAAAAGAATCGACGGACATGCCTTTCTATGGCACGGTGTATGGTACCGGAAATGCATTGCTTACCGGAAATGCCATACAGGGACTGGATGTTAATGTCGCCATGACGACCAATCGAAATAGCATCTTTACTTATATTAATGGTAGTGTTGCATCAGCTACGAGTAACCAGTTTATCAAGTTTGTAGACAAAACTCCCCGCCGCACTATTCAGGATTCTATTCAAATAATTTCTTATTATGAACAATTGCAACAAAAACGTCAGGAAGCTGAGGAAGAACAAAAGACGGATATACGATTGAATATTCTTGTAGATGCGACGCCAGATGCAACAATGAAGATTATCATGGATCCTGTTGCCGGAGATTATATCAGTGGCAAGGGTACAGGAAATATACGAACAGAATTTTACAATAAAGGGGATGTGAAGATGTTCGGTAGCTACCAAATTAATCAGGGAGTATATAAATTCAGTTTGCAGGAAGTGATCCGTAAAGACTTTGTTATCAAGAACGGAAGTACGATTACCTTTAACGGTGCCCCTCTGGATGCAAACTTAGACATTCAGGCTTCCTACACGGTAAATTCAGCATCTCTGAATGACCTGATACCGGAAGAATCTTCGTCAATCATACAACAACCCAATGTTAAGGTGAACTGTATCATGAATTTGAGCGGGATATTGGTACGACCTACTATTAAATTAGGTATTGAGCTTCCGAACGAACGGGATGAAGTACAAACATTGGTACGTAATTATATTAGTACGGAAGAACAGATGAATATGCAAATCCTTTATCTATTGGGTATTGGTAAGTTCTACACGGAGGATGCACGTAATAATCAAAATTCAAACGTGATGTCTTCGGTGCTTTCTTCCACCCTCTCCGGTCAGTTGAATAACGCCTTGTCGCAAGTCTTTGAAACGAATAACTGGAATATTGGAACAAATCTAAGCACAGGCGATAAAGGCTGGACAGATATGGAAGTGGAAGGCATCTTGTCCGGTCAGTTACTGAATAACCGGTTACTTATTAACGGAAACTTTGGTTATCGGGATAATCCAATGGCAAACACGAATTTTGTGGGCGACTTTGAAGCAGAATGGCTGATAAACCGTTCGGGAGACATTCGTTTGAAAGCTTACAATGAAACGAACGACCGATATTATACAAAGACAAATCTGACTACACAAGGTGTAGGTATTATGTACAAGAAAGATTTCAATAAATGGAGTGACCTGTTCTTTTGGAATAAGTGGAAGCTACGTAATAAACGAAAACAGGAAGAAAAGTCCAAACAGCAGACAGACAGTATCGGAAATGCCAATACAGCAAAGTCTGTATTAAAAAGGCAACATGAGCAGTGATAAAACGCAGATGCCTTGAAAATAAGAGTTTCACCTAGAGAAACTCTTATTTTCAAGGTATGAAACCCATAAAAAATAATCGCATGATTGACTCTACCTAAAACTATAAATGAATAGTTCGTTACCGTTCCATAATAAGATTATTGTATAATTATTAGTCAAGTATTTGTCCGTCAGCTCTTATTTTTACATCTATCTCACTATTTTCTATGTCAATCAAGTAGTATGTAACACCCGTTGCTTCTTCAACATATTCAGTGTCGTCGTCATCAACTCGTCCAGGATATGTAGCATGAATCGTATTTTTTACAGGATCAGGCAATGTGTTGAAATGTACCTCCCATGAAGTTAAAACCCACTTACCTTCTTGAGTAAACCATGCAGATGCTTCATGTCCGTCATAGAAATCTGCTACGTAATATCCGTACTTGTTTTCCCATTCTACGTTTGTGGCATTCGGATATTTAGCCGAAAATGTACTTTGCAATTCAACAGGAACAGCTATTGATTCATCATCATTATTATCGCAACTATGTAAGCTCCATGCAACACCTAATACCAATAAAAAGGTAAAAATCTTTCGTTTCATCATTAGTTCTATTTTTTTAAGGTTTAGTTATCAATATCGATCAAATTGAATTTCAGATCGAACTTTAATTCCACACGATTGGAAAGTTGCACTTCATATTCCTTTTTATCGCGTTCAATTTTCAGCACTCTAGTATCAGGATAATTAGTTGTCACATATTTCTGAATAGTTGTGGGGATAATAGCTGTGGGAACAGAAGTATATTTGCAATTCACCTCCTCCCAGTTTCCATTCTTGCCAAACTCCACTTTATTGCCATTCGTGAAAATCACTTCATAACTTTTATAGAAGAAATCACTTTCCATTTTTGCCAAAGCAACTTTACTATCGGCAAAATGCTGTTTGATGAACTGTTGAGCCGGTTGTGGCATTTGAGTAACCTGGATTGGTTTGTCATCGTCTGCACGTGCTACTGTTTGCAAAGTAAACAAACATACTAATAAGAATACTAACTTTTTCATAATCGTTGTTTTTTTAATTGGTTTTACTGTTATCATTTAATTTATATTGCAAAGATGAGGGGAAAATCTGAAAAGATTTGGGAATTTTGAGAATTTCCGAAAAAATAAATCTCATAAAAATATAGTGACGCTATGCCCTCAACATAGTGTCACCATATCTATGGAATATCGTCACTATCGAATGGAAATAACGTCACTATATATTTCATCACAGAATTAGATTCTTTATGATTCTTTTAAAACTACTAATAAACACATCGTTTATTTTTGCAAACACAAATTTGACAGTATTCATATTAAATAACCATAAGAACTTTTTTATGACTATGAGAACAAATTGTTTTTTATTAGTAGCTATTCTATTGGGATTAATTCCCTTGAACTACACACACGCAAACGACTCAATTCCTAAAAGCGTGATTCTGTACACTCCCTACACCAAAATTTCTGTATCACCGGGAGCGTCAATTGATTACAGTATTGACCTCATTAACAATACGGATGAATTGACAAATGCAAACCTTTCTGTTAGTGGATTGGGCAGCAGTTGGAAACACGAAATGAAATCCGGCGGTTGGAGCCTTAGTCAATTGTCCGTACTTCCCAAAGAAAAAAAGACTTTTAATCTGAAAGTCGATGTTCCATTGAAGGTAAATAAAGGAAACTATCATTTTGTAGTGTATGCCGGAAATGTAAAACTTCCTTTGGATGTTGTAGTTGCTCAACAAGGTACTTACCAGACTGAATTTACTACCGACCAGCCCAATATGGAAGGTAACTCCAAGTCAACCTTTACCTTCAGTACCACTTTAAAGAACCAGACTGCCGACCAACAGTTGTATGCTTTAATGGCTAATGCACCAAGAGGATGGAATGTTATTTTTAAACCTAACTACAAGCAAGCTACCTCTGCACAAGTGGAACCCAACAGTAGCCAGAATGTAAGCATAGATATTACTCCTCCTGCCAATGTAGAAGCCGGAAGCTATAAAATCCCGGTACGTGCTGCTACGGGAACTACTTCGGCTGAACTTGAATTGGAAGTAGTTGTGACCGGTTCTTTTCAAATGGAACTAACTACTCCGAGAGGATTACTAAGCACCGATATCACTGCCGGAGACGTGAAGCGAATTGAACTGGAAGTAAAAAATACAGGTTCATCATTGTTGAAAGATATCCAGTTATCTGCCAGCAAACCAGCTGATTGGGAAGTAACTTTCGAACCAACAAAAATTGATGCATTAAAAGCCGGCGAAACATCGACGGTAACCGCTATATTAAAAGCTTCTAAAAAAGCACTCCCAGGTGACTATGTGACTACCATTATGGCAAAAACTCCTGAAGTAAACGCTGATGCGCAATTCAGAATCGCAGTAAAAACTCCGATGATATGGGGGTGGGTAGGCGTTTTGATTATTGCGGCTGCTATCGGTGTAGTTTACTATCTGTTCCGTAAATATGGAAGGAGGTAAATTATGGGCGAACAAGTGATCGTACTTACCGATCTGACCAAACAATACGGTAATTTTACTGCTGTGGATCATATTCGCCTGCATATTCAAAAAGGAGAAATATTCGGATTACTGGGTCCGAACGGTGCCGGAAAATCAACAACCATTTTAATGATGTTAGGGTTGACAGAACCGACATCGGGTTCCGTTGAGATTTGCGGCATCAATTCGACTACACACCCTATCGAAGTAAAAAGAAAAATCGGCTATTTGCCCGAAGATGTAGGATTTTATGATGATATGACAGGACTGGAAAATCTGATATACACAGCACGCTTGAATGGTATTCCTGATAAGGAAGCGAGAGAAAAGGCCATGGAGTTAATGAAACGTACAGGATTGGAAGATCAACTGAAAAAGAAAGCAGGAAAATATTCACGCGGGATGCGACAACGGTTGGGACTTGCGGATGTACTTATCAAGAATCCGGAAATTATTATTCTGGATGAACCGACTTCGGGTATTGATCCTGCTGGTGTTCAGGAATTTATCGAACTGATCCGTTGGCTAAGTAAGGAGAAGGGATTGACCGTGCTCTTTTCCTCTCATCACCTGGATCAGGTACAAAAAGTATGCGACCGGGTCGGATTATTTAGTAATGGGAAAATACTCGCACTGATTGATATGACAGAACTGAAAGATAAGAAACAGGAACTGTCTGATATCTATAATCATTATTTTGAGGAAGGAGGAGAACAACATGAATGAAGTCAATCATCCTTTTTGGGTTATCGTCAATAAAGAAATATCCGATCATGTCAAAAGTTGGCGTTTTATTATTTTGATCGGTATTATTGCACTGACCTGTATGGGTTCTCTATACACTGCCCTTACTAATATTGGCGCAGCAATAAAGCCGAATGATCCGGATGGTTCGTTTCTGTTTTTGAAATTATTTACAGCTTCGGACGGAACTCTCCCCTCTTTTACGTTGTTTATCAACTTTTTGGGACCTCTATTAGGTATTGCTCTAGGATTTGATGCCGTCAATTCAGAGCAAAATAAGGGGACATTAAGCCGTATGTTATCTCAGCCTATTCATCGTGATTGCATAATTAATGCGAAGTTTATGGCTGCTTTGATAGTAATAGGTGTTATGCTATTCGTACTCGGTTTTCTGGTAATGGGATTCGGACTGATTGCAATCGGTATTCCTCCTACGGCTGAGGAATTTTGGAGAATTGTATTCTTCATTATAACAAGTATTTTCTATGTTGCTTTTTGGTTGAATTTGGCAATCCTATTTTCATTGCGTTTTCGCCAGGCAGCTACATCAGCGTTGGCATCTGTGGCAGTGTGGTTGTTTTTCAGCGTATTCTACACAATGATTGTAAATCTGGTGGCAAAAGGATTGAGCCCTTCACAAATGGCGTCGCCTTATCAGATCATCAGTTATCAAAAATTCATTCTCGGATTAATGCGTCTGGCACCTAGCGAGTTATTTAATGAAGCTACTACGACGCTGTTAATGCCTTCTGTAAGAAGTCTAGGACCACTTACAATGGAACAAGTTCAGGGAGCTATTCCAAGCCCACTTCCATTAGGACAAAGTCTTCTGGTAGTATGGCCACAACTCACGGGATTAATTGCAGCAACAGTTATCTGTTTTGCTATCTCTTATATTATGTTTATGAGAAGAGAAATTCGATCCCGATAGAGATTCGTACCACAAAATCCACAAAGGACACGGAGAAATAGTTTGAACGATCAGTTTATAATAACCGATAAATATCTTGTTCACTCTCACTCCGTGTCCTTTGTGTTCTCTGTGACGAAAACGATCATTTCAAAATCTCGAAACAATGCTCCTCTTGTTCGAAGTAATAACGTATATTCAAATGTTGTAGACGACAAATTGAATCGGCTATTGCCAGCCCTAGTCCGGTAGAACCCTCTTTTTTACTTCCTTGATAGAAACGTTCAAAAATATGTTCTTCATCTAATGGATGTCCTGACCCGGAATTTCGGAAAGTAATGCTGTTTTTTGTAATAATAATCTGTATACGTCCTCCGTCCATATTATGCACGAATGCATTCTTCAAGAGATTAGTTAATAGAGCAACTGCCAAAGACTCGTTCATTACAATATGAAAACGATCCTGCTCAGTGATATTTACTTCTATGTTGCGGTAATCATAGACCTCTTTATAGTCTTCCAAATATTGCTTGAGAAGTGTGTTCAGTTCCAAATCTTTGGTATCAGTAAACTGTCCATTGTCAATCTTAGTAAGCAATAATAAAGATTTATTCAGTTTGGTTATATATTCCAATGTCTGATGCGTTTTCATTAGTTCTCCAAGTTGATTTTCCGACAATGAATCATCATCCATTAACATTTCCAACCGATTACGGCAAATGGCAAGTGGTGTTTGTATCTCATGCGAAGCATTTCCGATAAATTGTTTCTGTTGTTCGAACATTTGTTCCGTCCGTTCGGCATATCGGACAGCTGCATCATTTAGTTTCCGGAATTCTGTGATTTGGGTATCATTGTTCAATGCTTCGTTTTTCTTTCCCGTCTGATAACTGTCCAACCAATGAAGAAGTACATATAATGGACGCATATTTCGATAGAATACCCATACAGATATGATTATGATGCAGAGTAACAGGGCTACATATAAAAAGATAATCCATACTTGAATAGCATCTTTCAAATCATCCTTCTCGATACTGGGAGTAGATACAGTCAGTTCATAATAACGTCCTTCGTCATTTTTAAAGATAGTGGTCAGGATACGCGCCGGCTCTGTTTCCCCTTTTTCTACGATATAGACCATAGAATCTTTATATTGGATATCATTGCGGTTTCCAGCATATTCTTTAGTTACTTCAGTAAGATAATACTGATTATTTGAACCGTTGTTTTCAGAAGGAAGCTCCTCTCCTGCCAATGCCCGAATGATAATTGTCTCCGAGTAGTCTTCAAGTGAATCATCGACTTCATCATTTACTTCATCAATCATTGTAACATAAAAAAATACGGCCCAAATTGTCAGGATAAGTGTCAAGGCTAAAGTGATGCGGAGAATGATGTAATATATTAATTTCATGGATGACTCCTATTGTTTCTGTTATTCTACTATCATTTTGTAACCGAATCCGTAAACTGCTTTAATTTCAAGATCTGCTCCTGCATCCTTCAGCTTTTTACGAAGATTTTTGATTTGGGCATAAATAAAATCGAAGTTATCTACTTGATCGATATGATCTCCCCATACAGACTCTGCCAATGTATTTTTATTAACCAAGTGTCCAGGGCGATTTATGAAGTATAATAAGATATCATACTCCTTTCTATTTAATTCCAGTTCCTGATTATTGACAAAAACACGATATTTATCCGGCTCTATCCGTACATTTCCCTGACGGATATCAATTTCTCCGTCATGCTGATTGCGGCGAATTACACTTTTTATCCGGGCATTTAATTCAGCTAGATGAAACGGTTTCGGCAAATAATCATCTGCACCTAATTCTAATCCCAAGACCTTATCTTCCAAAGAATCTTTGGCAGAAATTATAATCACATTTTCCCGTTTATGCAAGGCTTTCAACCGTTCTAGAAGGTCAAGACCACTTCCGTCCGGTAACATAATATCCAATAAGATACAATCATAGTCATAGTCTTCAATTTTGCGTAAAGCAGAGTTGAAGTCACCTGCTGCTTCTACAACATAACGTTCTTTCTCCAGTGAACGTTGAATTAGTTCCCTTAAAGAGGGCTCATCTTCTACAATTAATATCTTCATAAAATCTTCTCCTTTCTTTCTTACATGATACAAAGA
Source organism: uncultured Bacteroides sp. (assembly GCA_959606905.1). The sequence continues at coordinate 26,950 of CAUHML010000005.1, forward strand.
AAGAGGATATTTCTGAAAAAAAACTGAAATGGATAAAAAAAGAGTCCGAAATTTAATCTGAAACTTCGGACTCTTGTATGAGAAAGTAATATCTTTATTAAATAAATAGACCTTTCTTTCAACTGTTTAACCGCACAGTTTAATAAGAGCGTGCAAATATAACACGGCAAGCAGACGGTTTGCCTGTTACCATACATTTGCCCGGTTCTTTATCTCCCGGAACGAACGACTCGAATGGAATACAACGGATAGTTGCCTTCGTTTCTTCTTTGATTTTTTCTTCTGTTTCAGTTGTTCCATCCCAATGAGCCAAGATAAAACCACCTTCCTCTATCTTTTCCTTGAATTCTTCGTATGTGTCTACTACTGTAATTTTAGAATTACGATAATCCAATGCTTTCTTGTAGATATTAGCCTGAATTTCTTCGAGCAGGTTCTGAACATAAGCTTCAATGCCCTCGCAAGTGATAGTTTCTTTTTCAAGTGTATCGCGACGCATTACCTCCATTGTATTGTTTTCAAGATCACGTCCACCCATAACCAGACGAACAGGTACACCTTTCAATTCATAATCTGCAAATTTGAAGCCTGGACGTTTATTATCTGCATTATCATACTTAACAGAAATACCTAATGCTTTCAACTTGGTAACAATACCCGCTACTTTGGCATCAATTTGTTTCAGTTGCTCATCGTTCTTGTAAATAGGAATAATAACTACTTGAATCGGAGCCAGATGCGGAGGTAATACCAGTCCATTGTCATCTGAATGAGTCATAATCAGGGCACCCATTAAGCGGGTAGAAACACCCCATGAAGTAGCCCATACATATTCCAATTTATTCTCTTTGTTCACGAACTGAACGTCGAAAGCCTTGGCAAAATTCTGTCCCAGAAAATGAGAAGTACCACTTTGCAGTGCTTTTCCGTCCTGCATCATAGCTTCGATAGTGTAAGTGTCAAGCGCACCGGCAAAACGCTCGTTGGCAGACTTTACACCTTTCACAACCGGAACAGCCATATATTTCTCTGCAAATTCACCATATACATTCAGCATTCTTACTGCTTCTTCTTCAGCTTCTTCGCGAGTAGCATGGGCAGTATGTCCTTCTTGCCACAAGAATTCAGCAGTACGCAAGAACAGACGAGTACGCATTTCCCAACGGAAAACGTTCGCCCACTGATTGCAAAGAATAGGCAGGTCACGATAAGATTGAATCCAGTTTTTATAAGTATTCCAGATAATTGTTTCTGATGTCGGACGAATAATCAATTCTTCTTCCAATTTTGCGGCTGGGTCTACTACTACCCCCGAACCGTCTTCTGCATTTTTCAGACGATAATGTGTCACTACGGCACATTCTTTTGCGAAACCTTCCACGTGTTCAGCTTCACGGCTCAGGAATGATTTCGGAATTAATAATGGGAAATATGCGTTTACGTGACCTGTTTCTTTAAACATATCGTCCAGTTGACGTTGCATTTTCTCCCAAATAGCGTATCCGTAAGGCTTAATCACCATACATCCGCGTACGGCAGATTGTTCTGCCAAATCAGCTTTTACCACCAAATCGTTATACCATTGCGAGTAATTCTCGCTACGTTTGGTAAGGTCTTTCAGTTCTTTTGCCATTATATTTTTTTATTTAAAGTACTCATAAGTGTCAAAACAGGGTGCAAAAATACGAAAAATGCATGAACTGCCCTATTCTTCATGCATTATTTTCATAGTAGAAAGAGACTTTGCCCATTGTTATCTTTCAGTCACAAAAAGAAAGCCAGATAGCTAAAAAATAACTATCTGACTTTTATCGTGAGCGGTAAGCGAGACTCGAACTCGTGACCCTTAGCTTGGGAAGCTAATGCTCTACCAACTGAGCTACTACCGCATTTTTACCAGTTTAAAGGATCTTCCTTTAAATTACACTGCAAAGGTAAATATAATTTTTATATCTCAAATAAAATCCTTGATTTTTTAATAGGGGAAATATTACATAACTTTGAACTAAATCAGAATAATCGATAACTCTTTCATTGAGTTTAAAAAGTTGTTTCTCCATTTATTGGAGTGAACAAACCTGTTCCTTCATCTGTTAGAAAGTCTCAAATTTAGATTTAACCTAACCAGCATGAAAAAAAATAAATCACTTTTTGTACTACTTGCTTTGTGTTTCTCTGCTATTTGGGCAGATGCACAGGTTTCATTGAGTTTTGAGGAATCATTACGTCTACTCCGACAAGAAAATCAAAGCTTAAAGATAGCCGATAAAAGTATAGAAATAGCTAAGGCAGAGCGAGATAAATTGAATGCTTTTTGGTATCCCAGTCTTCAATCTTCGGGTGCATTTGTACATATGTCGGAGAAGATCGAGGTGAAACAGCCGTTGTCTCAATTTACAGATCCGGCAAAGAATTTTGTACATTCCATAATTCCGGACGATCAAGTTATTTCGGCGATTCTGGATCAGATAGGGGCAAATACTCTTGTTTTCCCCCTGACTCCACGTAATTTAACCTCTATTGATTTATCTGCAGAATGGGTACTCTTTTCCGGAGGAAAACGATTTCATGCAACTAATATCGGTCGGACAATGGTAGACTTGGCACGTGAAAACCGGGCACAGACTGTTGCTACCCAACAAAATCTGTTAACGGAAAGTTATTACGGATTACGGCTGGCACAGCAAATCGTAACCGTTCGGGAAGAAACTTATAAGGGACTGCAAAAACATTATGAGAATGCACTGAAACTGGAAGCTGCCGGAATGATTGACAAAGCAGGACGGCTTTTTGCCCAAGTAAATATGGACGAAGCCAAACGTACACTGGATGCTGCACGAAAAGATGAAACTGTGGTTCAAAATACGCTCAAGGTATTACTGAATAAAAAAGATATGGATGAAAACATTGTTCCCACTTCTCCACTTTTTATGAATGACTCTTTGCCGCCGAAAATGCTTTTCGACCTATCTGTTAACAGTGGGAACTATATGCTTAACCAGTTACAGCTACAAGAACATATTGCCAAACAGGAAGTGAAGATTGCTCAAAGCGGCTATCTGCCGAATATAGCCCTTTTCGGAAAACAGACCTTATATTCGCATGGCATTCAGAGTAATTTACTGCCACGTACAATGATAGGCATTGGCTTTACATGGAATCTATTCGACGGATTAGATCGTGAAAAGAAGATCCGGCAGTCGAAATTAACTCAACAAACATTAGCCCTCGGACAGATGAAAGCCCGTGACGATCTAGCAGTTGGAGTAGATAAACTCTATACGCAATTGCAAAAAGCACAGGATAATGCAAAAGCATTGAATACTACGATTGCTTTAAGTGAGGAACTTGTACGTATCCGGAAGAAATCATTTGCAGAGGGAATGGCAACTTCCACCGAAGTTATTGATGCCGAAACAATGCTTGCCAGTGTAAAAGTAGCTCGCCTAGCAGCCTATTATGAGTATGATGTAGCACTAATGAATTTACTTTCACTTTGTGGTACACCTGAACAATTTATAAACTATCAACCTAAACCGTAACAAACAATGAAACCAACTAGTAGAACCCTTTCATGGGCTTTTGTTATTATTTTGCTAGTCGTCGGTATCTTTACCGCCCTTGGAATGATATTGATGCACAAACAACCACTGGTTCTGCAAGGAGAAGCAGAGGCCACAGAAATCCGTATCAGCGGAAAACTTCCCGGACGCATTGATACGTTTCTCGTTCAAGAGGGAGATTGGGTGCGTCAGGGAGACACTCTTGTAGTAATTAATAGTCCGGAAGTACACGCCAAGTTTCAACAAGTCAATGCATTGGAGCAAGTAGCAGTACTGCAAAACAAAAAAATTGATGCCGGCACCCGACGACAGATTGTAGCCACTGCATTGCAACTCTGGAATAAGACTAAGAGCGACCTGTCACTTGCGAAAATAACTTATAATCGTATACTTACTTTATACAAGGACAGTGTAGTTACTTCTCAACGGAAAGACGAAGTAGAAGCTATGTATAAGGCAGCATTAGCAGCCGAACGCGCTGCTTACGAACAATATCAAATGGCAGTGGATGGTGCACAGACGGAAGACAAAGCATCTGCCGCCAGTATGGTAGATGCTGCCCGAAGTACTGTTGATGAAGTCTCAGCCTTACTGGTAGATGCCCGGTTGACTGCACCGGAAGACGGACAAATAGCCACAATCTTCCCTAAACGCGGTGAATTGGTCGCACCGGGAACTCCTATTATGAATCTGGTAGTCATGAATGACGTTCATGTTGTACTTAATGTACGCGAAGACTTAATGCCACAATTTAAAATGGGTGAAACATTTGTTGCAGACGTACCTGCTATCGATAAAAAGAATATAGAATTTAAAATCTATTATATTAGTCCGTTAGGTAGTTTCGCAACCTGGAAATCAACCAAACAGGTTGGTAGTTATGACCTGCGCACGTTTGAGATCCACGCCCGCCCTACTCAAAAGATAAAAGATTTGCGTCCGGGAATGTCTGTATTACTGACGTTAAATTAATAAAAGAATGAGTCCTTCACAAACATATTCACCCTTTCGTACCGTACTACTCCGGGAGTGGCGACGAATGACTTCGCGACGCCTTTATTTTGGTGTCTGCATCATCCTGCCATTATTCACACTCTTCTTTATGGCAACTATTTTCGGCAACGGACAAATGGAAAATATTCCTATCGGCATTGTCGATCAGGATAATACCGCTACTTCCCGTAGTATTATTCGAAATATATCTGCCGTACCGACTTTTAAAGTAACAAAGTATTTCGTGAATGAAGCAGCCGCTCGGGAAGCCGTACAAAGAAAAGAAATTTATGGTTATCTTTCTATTCCTCCCAAATTTGAACAAGACGCCATTACAGGACAAGATGCAACTCTTTCCTACTACTATCATTATGCTTTATTGTCTGTAGGTGGCGAGTTAATGGCTGCATTCGAAACAGCATTGGCTCCAGTGTCACTCTCTCCTGTTGTGATGCAAGCTGTTGCTCTGGGAGTGGAACAAGATCAGATTACAACTTTCTTATTGCCAGTACAGGCAAGCAATCATCCAATATATAATCCAAGTCTGGATTACTCCGTTTATTTGAGCCAGCCATTTTTCTTTGTCTTATTTCAAATATTAATTTTATTGACTACAGTATACGCAATCGGCATTGAAATCAAGTTTCGTACAGTAACTGATTGGCTAGTTGCTGCAAAAGGGAATATGGTAACGGCGATATTAGGAAAACTGTTGCCTTATACTATTATATATATCCTGATAGGTTGGCTGGCCAATTATGTGATGTTCGGAATTCTACATATTCCCTTTCAAGGGAGTTGGTGGCTAATGAATATAATGACAATGCTTTTCATTATTGCGACACAATCATTGGGATTGTTCCTATTTTCATTATTTCCTGCCATTTCACTGATTATTAGCATAGTATCTATGGTAGGCTCTTTGGGAGCTACTTTATCCGGGGTAACTTTTCCTGTTCCCAATATGTATCCGTTGGTTCGGGATGCTTCCTATCTTTTCCCAGTCCGGCATTTCACGGAAATGATGCAGAATATGCTTTACGGGAGTGGCGGTTTTACCCAGCTTTGGCCATCGGCCATGTTTCTTTGTATTTTCCCCCTGCTCGCTTTTTCGTTGCTTCCTCATTTAAAAAGAGCCATAGAAAGTCATAAGTATGAAAACATTAAGTAAATTACAACAGTTATCATTCATCATTCAGCGTGAATTTCTGGCTATCAGTACCAGCTATGCAGTATTGTTAGTATTGATAGGAGGTATTTTTGTATACGGGTTACTCTATAATTATATGTATGCCCCTAACATTGTGACAGATGTCCCTATCACCATAGTCGACAATTCGCACAGTGAGTTGAGCCGTAATTTTATCCGTTGGCTAGATGCTACTCCGCAAGCTGATGTTTACAGTCAGGCAATGGACTATAATGAAGCCAAAGAATGGATGAAACGAGGCAAAGTACAAGGAATACTGTATCTGCCACACGATTTTGAGGCACGGGTATTTCGTGGAGATGAATCTATTTTTTCCCTTTATGCAACAACTGATGCATTTTTGTACTTTGAAGCCTTACAAGGAGCTTCGTCACGTGTGATGTTGGCGATTAACGATAAATACCGACCCGATGAAGCTGTGTTTCTGCCCCCACAGGGATTATTGGCTGTAACTATGGCAAAACCGATCAATGTAGAAGGGACCGCACTTTATAATTATACGGAAGGATATGGCTCCTACCTGATTCCTGCCGTTATGATGATTATTATATTTCAAACTTTGCTAATGGTTATCGGTATGGTGACCGGAGAAGAATATAGTTCAGACGGAATCCGTACTTACGCTCCTTTCGGCCATACTTGGGCAGCCGCCATACGCATTGTAGCAGGAAAGACATTTGTATATTGCGGATTGTATGCTATCTTTTCTTTCTTCTTATTAGGATTGCTCCCTTATTTTTTCAGTATTCCCAATATTGGAAATGGTCTGTATATTGTGCTATTAATGATTCCTTACCTGATAGCTACTTCTTTCCTCGGACTGGCTGCTTCCCGTTATTTTACCGATTCGGAAGCACCTTTGTTAATGATAGCTTTCTTTTCAGTCGGATTGATTTTCCTTTCCGGAGTTTCTTACCCAATGGAGTTAATGCCTTGGTATTGGAAAGCGGCACATTATATTCTTCCGGCAGCTCCTGCAACACTTGCTTTTGTACAATTAAATTCAATGGGAGCAAGTATGGCTGATATACGACCAGAATATATTACTTTATGGATTCAAGTACTCGTTTATTTTATATTAAGTATATGGGTATACCAAAAAAAGCTTCAGAAAAGTCAACTTCGTTAAGTAAATAATCAACTTAGGAAACAAAAAATTTCCAAACGAAAGTTTTCTATAAGAATGTGCTACATTTTTTTGTTTTTCTCATCGCTTTTGTATAGTTTCGTAAACTATTATTTTTAAATAGCAGTTAAAAACAATTTAAAAATAAATGATTATATGAAATACATTGTATATATTTTCCTTTTGTTTCCTATTCTGGTCACGGCACAAACTTACAAATATATAGGAATAGAAAATGGATTAAGTAATCGAAGGATATTCAACATTCAGAAAGATGATCAAGGCTATATGTGGTTTCTCACCAATGAAGGAATGGATCGTTATAATGGTAAAGATATAAAGCATTATAAACTGAACAAAGATGATAATTCCGTTGCTTCCCAAATACACCTCGGTTGGTTATATGCTACTCCGGAGGCAGGTTTATGGGTGATTGGCAGAAAAGGACGTCTCTTTCAATATGAAAAGCAATATGATCGTTTTACGATAGGATATAAACTACCGGATATATCGAAAACGATTAATTATGGTTATGTAGACCACAACAATAATATTTGGTTATGCTGCAATGATTCTATTGTATTATACAATATCAAAAATGCTCATACATTTCAGTTCCCTAATATACTACACAGCAATATTACAGCCATAGAGCAGATAGATGACAATCATTTCTTTATAGCAACAGAAACAGGCGTGAGGTATGCTAAACTGGAAAACGGTGCTTTACAAATTATCCCTACCGAGACGCTTGATTATTTTCATACGCAAGTAAGTGTGTTGTATTTCCAGCAACAGCAAAAAAAATTATATATCGGCTCATTTGAGAGGGGTATTTTTGTATATGATATGCTTTCCCAAGAGATTATCCGGCCTGAAGCAGATCTTAGTGATGTGAATATAACCCGTATCAGACCATTAAATGAAACAGAACTATTAGTGGCAACCGAAGGCATGGGCGTATATAAGCTAGACATGAACAAATGCATATTAGAACGTTACATATCAGCAAATTACCAGAGCTATAATGAAATGAATGGTGACAACATCAATGACGTATTTGTTGATGAATCAAAACGAATATGGCTTGCCAATTATCCCACAGGAATTACAGTTATAGATTATCGTTATGAAAACTATCATTGGATGAAACACTCTATGGGCAACAAGCAGTCCATTGTCAATGACCAGGTGCACGCTGTCATTGAAGACAGTGATGGAGATTTATGGTTTGGTACGAGTAACGGCATTAGTCTTTACAATTCGGGAACGGGAGAATGGCATTCTTTTCTGAGTTCTTTCAATCATCAGCTAAAAGACAAAAATCATATATTCATAACTTTATGTGAGGTTTCACCCGGCATTATCTGGGCAGGAGGCTATACTTCCGGTATATACAAGATAAATAAAGCAGATTTATCCGTGGAATATTTCTCTCCTTATTTACTTTCACACATAAATATGCGCCCGGATAAATATATCCGTGATATGATAAAAGACTCAAAAGGACATATATGGTCGGGAGGATACTATAATTTAAAATGCTTTGATTTGGCAACTAACAGTGTTCGCCTATATCCGGGAGTAAGTTCTATTACAGCTATTGCCGAAAAAGATAGTCATAATATGTGGATCGGAACGGCAATGGGATTGTATTTGCTGAATAGAGACTCCGGGAAATACGAATATATTAAGTTGGAAGCCGGATCGACCTACATCAATACGCTTTATCAAGCAGATAACGGACTGCTATATGTTGGTACGAATGGAGCGGGAGTATTTATATATGATGCACAAAATAAGAAATTTGAGCATTATATAGCTAAAAATTCCGCACTTGTTTCCAACAGCATTTTTACTATTTTGCCTGAAGTTGACGGACGAATCATGATGAGTACGGAAAATGGGGTCACCAGTTTTCATACGAAGGAAAAAATATTCCATAACTGGACCAAAGGAGAAGGATTATTGCCTGCCTATTTCAATGCTTCATCCGGAGTATTACGTAAAAATAAGAACTTTGTATTTGGTAGTACGGACGGAGCTATCGAACTTCCCCAAAATGTAAAGTTCCCCGATTATGTATATACAAAGATGATATTCAGCGATTTGAATATTTCATACCAGCCTGTATATCCGGGAGAAGAAGATTCTCCATTGGAGAAAAGTATTAATGATACGGATGTGTTGGAGCTGAAATATAATCAGAATACATTCTCATTCAGAGTTTCCACTATCAACTATGATTCTCCGGGAAATGCTCTCTATGCATGGAAGTTGGATGGTTTCTTCGAAAAATGGACCGAACCGGGAGCAGCCAATCTGATTCGTTATACCAATTTGCCACCGGGAAAATATACTCTTTATGTACGTGCCATTTCAAGGGAAGAACATGATATTGTTTTTGAAGAGCGTACAATGAGAATTGTCGTTACGCACCCTTTTTGGTCTAGTTGGTGGGCAATCACTTGTTACGTGTTATTAGTAATTTTGGGATTCATCTTTATTCTACGGGTTATGAATTTAAGAAAGCAAAAGAAAATTTCAGATGAAAAGACGAGTTTCTTCATTAATACAGCTCATGACATACGTACTCCGCTAACTCTGATTAAAGCTCCTTTAGAGGAACTGCTGGATGAAGAACCTTTATCCGCCAACGGAATAACTCGTGCAAATACTGCATTAAGAAATGTGGGGACTCTTTTACGGTTAACCAACAATCTTATTAATTTTGAGCGTGCGGATGTGTATTCTTCAGAATTGTGTGTTTCCGAATATGAGTTGAACACCTATATGCACGAAGTATATGAAACTTTTTCTTCCTATGCTGCTATCAAACATATTGACTTCACCTATGAGAGTTCTTTCAGTTATTTGAATGTGTGGTTTGATAAGGAGAAAATGGATTCAATTCTAAAAAACATTTTATCAAATTCACTAAAATACACTCCGGAGAATGGTAAAGTAAGTGTTTCAGTATCCGAAAGTAATGATTCTTGGAAAGTAATAATTGAGGATACGGGCATTGGAATTCCATCCAGTGAGCAGAGTAAGTTGTTCAAGCTCCATTTCCGAGCCAGTAATGCTATTAATTCCAAAGTTACGGGTAGTGGCATCGGGCTAATGCTGGTAGGAAAATTAGTTCGTCTTCATGGTGGTAAGATTAATGTGGAAAGTATAGAACATCAAGGAACTACTGTCAGGATTGTTTTCCCGAAAAGTAATAAGCATTTTCAGAATGCGGGTTTGATTCCACCAGCCAAACCGTTGGAACAGACTCCTGAACTGACGGTTCCCAATATTTCTGCCACACCGGTGAATACCGTAGAAACAACAAACTCACAACGTATTCTAATTGTAGAAGACAATGATGAATTGCGTTCCTATCTGGTCAGTTCATTATCTTCGATGTATCACGTACAAGCTTGCGGAAATGGGCGGGAAGCACTAATTATTGCAAAAGAATTCTGGCCCGACCTTATTCTTTCAGATATCATGATGCCGGAGATGAGAGGCGATGAGCTATGTGTCGCTATAAAAAATGATATTGAGACATCACATATTCCGGTACTGCTGCTTACAGCTTTGGGAGATGAAAACAACATTCTTGACGGGATGTCAATCGGTGCAGACGCATATATTGTCAAACCTTTCAACGTGAGAATATTGAAAGCAAGTATTGCAAACTTATTGGCTAACAGGGCGTTGTTACGTAGCAGATATGCTAATCTGGATATTGATTCGGAACCTATGATACCGTCAGCAAACGGAACCACCAGTCTTGATTGGCAGTTTATATCCGCTGTAAAGAAAAGTATTGAGGAAAATATGGATAATACAGGTTTCTCTGTCGATGTACTTTGTGAGTTGCATCACATGAGCCGTACTAGTTTCTATTGTAAACTGAAGGCGTTGACAGGACAGTCTCCGACAGATCTGATTCGAATTACCCGTTTGAAACGTGCTACACAACTATTAAAAGAAGGTGGACATACTATTGCCGAAATCTCAGATATGACCGGCTTCTCTGAAAGCAAATACTTCCGGGAGGTATTCAAGAAACATTATAAGATGAGTCCGACTAAATATGCAAAAGAAGGAAGTAACTCCTCTCCTATTATAACGGAAGACAATTTATCCGATGACTAAAAAGGAGGTAACTTTCTCGTTTTAGGAAAAAGTTACCTCCTTTAATTATTCTTCGAATGAGTTATTTACATATCAGATACTTAATGAAAAGATAACCCCCGAATACTTGCAGACACATCCCGGGAATTCCAATGCGGAAATCCTGGATAGCATTATAAAAATTACCAATGTATATCCATTCTCCTAATGTACCTGCTACCTGATAGGCAAATACTACCCCTATCAGCATTATGACAGAAATACGTCTGAAGTGTTGCGCTGTCCATCCGGCAGCAATAGCCAATAATACGGATTTCAATAAAATTACAGGTAATGTGGCGGGAGCCGGCATACTAAACAGTAGAGAATTTATAGCCGGTGATAAGACGGCAGTCAGTAAACCGACTTTCCAACCATATTTATAAGCCCCAATCAGTGTAAAGAAGTAGATTGGCAGCCAAGTTATTCCTCCTTGTGGAATGAGATGAAAGAGTTTGGGAAAAAGGATGTTACCAATGATGAATAACGAGGCTGCCCAATAGGTCTTTACGTTGCTGTAATCCAACGAATAGAGTTTCACGGTTGTTGTTTCCATATCTTCATTATTTTAAAAATTCACATTAATGCCACCCATAAATGTTGCTTTTGGCATAGGATAGCCTGCATTTATTTCATATCGTTGCGCTAACAAATTCTCTCCTTTGACAAAGATATCTGCAAAATGACATATACGATAGTTGCCTCGAAGATTCCATAGAACAAAATTTTCTTGTTGCTCATGCCCCTTTGTAACGGAGGAATAAAGTCCGCTCACATATTGAAAACCTGTTGAAATATTCCAACGACCGGAGGTATAGTCCATACCTGCATATAGTTTATGTTCAGGAGCGGCTAGAACGGGATTTTCCATGTGCAGCCAACTATAATTGGCATAGATGTTCCAATGAGAGTTAATACGATAGCCGACATTGGTTTCAATGCCCCAGTTTTCAATTTCTCCGGAGTTGATATTCAAAGGAGGCGTCAATCCATTACTCATAATAATATTGTCGCCATTGATGTAGTAAAGGTTCACTCCGTAAGACAATGCTCCTTCCAATAAACATTGAGAGTACGAGAACTCATAATTAATCATCTTTTCAGGCTCCAACTCGGGATTGGCAGGAGCAAACATATACATTTCCCGGATAGTCGGATTGCGATAGCCTTTACTTACCATTGCTTTTACTTCCGTATTTTTCGGAAAATGAAATGCCAGACCTCCTTGTGGAATCCATTCTGTACCGACATGAGAATGATGATCTACACGGACTCCTGCATCCAGAGATAACCAGCTATTTATATCCTGACGAAAGTCAATATACCCTGCAAATTCATCCATTTGCTTATCTACTCCCGATTTGCGTTCGCCCGTAGCCAGAACTTTATTCCAAGATTCCCCTCCGAAATGTTGATAATCAAATCCTGTTGTCACACGGTTACCCGTGAAAAGAGTGGCACTCTGATACCACGATATACCCAGCATCCGGTCTTTGGAATTAAAATGTGACTTTTGTGGTTCTTCTCCAGTTTTATATCCGTCGTTTATCTTATGCCGTCCCCAGTTGTAGAAAAAGCTCAAGGTACCTGAAGTCTTTTCATAATGATTCTCTAAAGCAAACGAAGTCATGCCGCGAGTGATGCGTGAATCATTGTCGAAAAGCGGAGTTTGAACCGTTCCAGGATTGGAAGCATTGAAATGCGTTACATTTATATCTCCCCATACTTTCCAGAAAGTACTAAAGTCATAGCCTAGTTTGGCATATCCTCCATATTGCTCGAACTCCATATCGGGACGATGTCCATCCGTCCGGTTGTATGAACCTGTCACGACACTGCTGAAACACCCTTTCTTCACCCGATTTGAAAATTCTGTCTGCAAAGTATTATAAGAACCATAACCTACTTGCATATTGTTCTTCACCCCTTCTTCCTGTTGTTTACGGGTAACAATATTGATAACTCCGCCCATTGCATTCGAACCATAAAGGACAGATGCAGGACCACGTAGAACCTCTACCCTTTCTGCCAGCATGGATTGGTAAGCATCTGCTATCGGATGTCCCATTAGCCCCATATATTGCGGGTGACCATCAATTAAGACTAATAGCCCCGCTGTCGGACTACCACCAATCCCCCGTAAACTCATGCCACCTGCTGCACCTGTAGACACACCATATCCCATAATACCACGACTGGTAGTAAACAACCCCGGTACTTGTTCGGTCAATAATGGCAACAAGGAAGGTTCATACCTTTTTTCTATCTGTTGTCTATTGACAATGGAAATAGTCATAGGCAAATGGCGTATATCCGTTTCATTGCGTGTTCCGGTAACTACGACCTCATCAATAACATAATTTCGTCCTACTTGCGTACTGTCTTTTCTGTTTTCTGCCATTCCCGAAATGGACAACAGACTACTGAATAGAAATAAACGAGCTGTATTCTTTCTCATACTTTAGTCTGTATTTTTACTCTTTATTTTTGATTCTTTCGAGAAAGCCACGAATCAGCTGCAAAATAGCTTCGGCCGATTCCTCTTCACTGCACATAGTTTCTACGGGACACCAGCCTGTATGGTCGCGATTCCATATAAAGGGCACTTCCTGTACAAAGTCTACTTTTACATCTGATGTCTGAAACAAGTCCATAGCGTTTGAACTGACAACATCTGTATATAACTCTTTTATACCACCTAAAATCATGAGGGCGGCAGCTCCTTTCCCAACTACTTTATCAGCAATCAGAGCTCCTTTCAGGAACTCCGGCTCCCGGGTCAGCAAATCGTATAAATCGGCTACTCCGCGTTGGGTAAAAGTGCGAATCTTTCCTTCGTTGGCTATCACACAGGAATATCCTCCTGTATGTAGTAGATTGATTAATTCTTCCATTATAAAGTCCCTTGTTTCAGTTGTTCTACAAATTGGTCTATCCGATGCAATTCTTTCGGTATATCAATATTCTGCGGACAATGTGACACACACTGATTACATCCGATACAATGACTGGCCTGTCGGAGTTTGGGCACGCTGCGATCATAACCGATAAGAAATGCCCGGCGTGCTTTCGCATAATTTTCATCTTGCCCGTTTTCAGGGACATTGCCCTCGTTGACACAACGATTATAATGTAACAGTATAGCCGGAATATCCAACCCATACGGACAGGGCATACAATATTTACAGTCATTGCAAGGAATGGTAGGGTATTTCAACATTAATTGCGCCGTTTCTTCAAGAAATTCTTTTTCTTCATCAGTAAGTGGTTCCAATGGTGAATAGGTACGGAGATTATCTTGTAAATGTTCCATATAAGTCATACCGCTTAGTACGGTCAATATATCCGGAAAAGAACCGGCAAAACGGAATGCCCACGATGCAACACTGTTTTCAGGACGGCGCTGTTTGAGTCGTGCTACTAAATTATCATTCAACTTAGACAGACGTCCGCCCAACAACGGCTCCATAATAATAGAAGGGATTCCTCTTTTAGCCAATTCACCGTACAGATATTCTGCGTCGGTATTTCGGGTATTTGTCTCTTTGGCATGTTTCCAGTCAACATAGTTTAGCTGTATCTGCACAAAGTCCCACTTTATTTCATCATGCCGGGAGAGGAGATAATCATAAACTTCAATATCCCCATGATAAGAAAATCCGAGATTCCGGATACGTCCCGCTTCACGCTCTTTAATCAGGAAGTCGAGCATACCATTGTCCAGATACCGTCCTTTAAGGGCATCCATTCCTCCCATACCGATACCATGAAGCAACATATAGTCAATATAATCTACTTGAAGCTCTGTAAATGATTTATGATACATTCTAAGTGAAGCCTCACGAGACCATGTGTCCGGCGAGAAATTGGACAGTTTGGTGGCAATAAAATATTTGTCACGCGGGTGGCGGCTTAATGCAATGCCTGTTGCCTTTTCAGAAAAACCTTGCACATAAGCCGGAGATGTATCGAAATAGTTTACTCCGTGAGCAATAGCATAATCTACTAATCCATTCACCGCGTCTTGGTCGATTACCTCACCGTTACCGTCGGGAGATGGCTTAAGAGGCCAACGCATACAACCGTATCCCAAAAGTGAAACACGGTCACCTGTTGTTGGCGAAGTACGGTAGGTCATTTTGTCAGTAGGTATTTCCCCTTCTCCCGATACACTACTTGATGAGGAAGTACCTTTAGAAGAACATCCGTATAATATGGCTGTTGATGTAGCTGCACTGATACCTACAATTTTAATAAAATCTCTTCTGTTTATGCTCTTTTTATTCTTTTCTTCCATAATCTCATCTCAATTTAGATTATATAATTCTATGCATCTGATGTCCTGTCACATAAATAGCACTGAAAGGACGGGACGGACATAGATTCTCACAAGCTCCGCAGCCAATACATTTTTCCGCATTCACAACCGGAATTTTGGGAGAATCCGCCATATCCGGATCGGAAACTACCATTTGGATAGCACCGGTCGGACAATGACGCGCACAGTTACCACATTCAACTCCATCGGTCAACGGTACGCAGTTTTCTTTAATCCATACGGCATGGCCGATTTGAATGGCAGACTTATCAGCAAGGCTGGTCAGATGAATAGCGTCCGTAGGACAGACCTCCGCGCATTTTGCACATTCAGGACGACAATAGCCACGTTCATAAGACATTTCCGGCTGCATCAAAGTCAACAAATTGCCAGAAGGGCGGAGTACCTGATTAGGACAAACCGAAACACATAATTGACAGGCTGTGCAATGCTGTGCAAAATTGCGCGCACTTAATGAACCGGGAGGTAAAATGGGATTTTCCCGATGGGGAATCTTCTTGTCTTCAATGGTTGCCAGTCCGCCGTCCACTTTCTTTTCCTGTGCTTTTAGTGCGGCGGTGGTTGCGAAGATAGCCGATGCAGAAAGAAAACTGCGGCGAGCATTGTCTACTTGCTCCGTAGTAACGGATTTAGCTTTGGAGGTAGTTATCATCTCAGGTTCCGCTTCTATTTCGGGAATACGTCTTGTGTATTTAATAGCCCCTTTCTTACATTTTCCCAAGCAGTTCATACAAACGACGCAACGGCTATAATCTATTTTATGCGCTTTCGCATCAATACAGGACGCCTTACAATTACGTGCACATAATCCGCATCCGTTACATTTGGAAGTATCAATCACCGGTTTGAAGATAGAATATCGGGATATGAATCCTAATACCGTACCTACCGGACAAATCGTATTACAGTAAGTCCGTCCATTACGCCATGCCAATATAATAAGTACAATTAGAGTAACCACGGCAATAACCAAAGTAGAAAAACTTTTTATCCATACGTCCACTTCATAAAAAGCATAACTGCCGGCCCGTTCGGCAAAGTATGCCAGAAGGTTGTTTCCCCACTGCCAAACCGGAGCGAACAAAGCAGAGACCATTCGCCCATACGCGCTATAAGGTGCTATCAGAATTGCCAAAGCATTCAAGCCTACAATCATTGCAATAATAAACACTGCTAAAACGCCATAGCGGAGCCATTTCATAGCCGGAGAATAACGGAAACGATTCTTTTTACGTTTGCCGGATACCCACGAAATAGCATCCTGAAATACTCCCAAAGGACAAATGACCGAACAATAAATACGCCCGAACAAGATTGTAAGTATGATAAGGAATAATACCACACCTATATTCAAGGCTAATACAGCCGGCAGGAATTGAATTTTTGCCAGCCATCCGAACCATGTATGCAATGTCCCTGTAAAGTCGAGAAATAACAGGGTGACAAGTGTAAAACACACAATCGCGGCTGTAAGTCTGATAGTACGTAACATAATTAAATTGTTTTCTTTTTATAGTAGTTTATATCTATATTACAGATTAATCAAGCACTCATTACTTTTTTTAGCATCATATACTTTATTTATACTAATAATTTATGCAGCAAATATACTCGATTTTAAATATTCGCAAAGTAGATAGATTACAGATTATTATACCAATATTACAGAATCACTGTTTATAGACGGGCTAAATCTTTTTTTGTTACCTATTATTCTTTTTTGTAAAAGCGATATCATGATATGAACATCTTATCGTCATTTTGCCTATCTTTGTGCCCCGAAGGCAAAGAACGCTCTTTTTTAATAAACTCACTATGCAGAAATTAGTCAAGAAGGAATATCAGATTCCTTTTATTCTGGTCACTTCCCTTTTCTTTCTATGGGGATTTGCACATGCTATTTTAGATGTGTTAAACAAGCATTTTCAGGATGTGATGAATATAAGCCGTGCTCATTCGGCATGGGTACAAGTCATGTTTTATCTGGGATATTTCGTCATGGCTATCCCAGCAGGACTGTTTATCAATAAATATGGCTATCGCAAAGGAGTAGTATTCGGTTTGTTGCTCTATGGTATCGGTTCGCTGCTTTTTATTCCCGGTGAATACTGGATGTCGTTTCAGTTCTTCCTTTTCTCCCTGTTTGTCATTGCCTGCGGTTTGGTATTTTTGGAAACAGCCGCCAATCCTTATATGACGGAATTAGGTGAACGGGAAACTGCCGCCAGCCGATTAAATCTGGCACAATCATTTAACGGATTGGGTTGTATCTGCGGGCCGCTTATAGGAGGTTTATTATTGTTTTCGGAAGAAGGTAGTTCGAATATCTCATTGCCATATACATTAATGGGAATCATTGTACTGGCAGTTGCTTTAGTATTTAACAAAGTCCGTTTGCCGGAGATTACCCATGAAGAAGACACGGATAAACAGGGGCAGGCACAGGGACTCTGGTCACACAAGCTTTTTATTTTTGGTATCGCAGCTTTATTCTGTTATGAAATTGCAGAAATCTCTATTAATAGTTTTTTTATTAATTATGTGGTAGATGACGGCTGGATGAACGCCCGCGATGCTTCTGTGATTCTTTCGTTCGGTGGTCTGGGGCTATTTATGTGCGGACGATTTGCCGGTAGTTGGGTGATGCGGCAGATACGGGCAGAGAAAGTATTGTTCTTTTGTGCTGTCGGTACAGTCGTAACAAGTTCTTTAATTGTACTGAATCTGGGGATCATATCACTGATAGCTCTTTTCTTGGGTTACGCTTTTGAAGCAATTATGTTTCCTACTATTTTTGCACTTTCATTACGGGGACTGGGCAATCATACCAAACGTGCATCCTCTTATTTAATGATGTCTCCCATTGGAGGGGCTGTCGGCCCCTTGCTCATGGGATATGTAGCAGACCAGACTACAATGTCCTTCTCATTCATCGTTCCGTTGCTTTCATTCATAGTGGTGATGATGTATGCATGGAAAACATTGAGATAATTAACTCCGCCTGGGGCGGTATAGAATACCGAATATATTTATCAAATATCCTGTCAGACATACTACGGGTGCTACCTTTATACGCAATCCGCTGAATATATCAGGGTTGTAGGCGGCAGGAGTACTCCCCTCACCGCTCATGAATAGATAACCTACTATTATTACTACCGAACCAATTAGCAGAATTATATAATTTCTTCTGCTAAATACTGTTTCTGTCTCTTTCTGTTTCATTATTTTTGATTTCATATTCTTCTTCCGTTTTAGTTTTTGTAATTCATAGTTGGAGCGAATAGCGCATATTTTTCCTCAAACCGCCGGTTGCTCTCTTTATATTTTTCTCCGTCTATCTTCTTCAAGAGTTCATTATATTGGTTCCATTGCCAGAATTTATAGATACAATCATTGCGAACCATTTCTATACGGTTTCCTTTTAATGAAAAAGCCCAGTTAATATAATCTTCCGCTTCAGCTATCAAATGTACAGCCAGAGTCACTGCTTTCGTTTTTTCACCCAAAGCAGCATAGGCCGTTGCTATATCATAAGAACCGCTTTCATGTGTTTCGGGAACATTATATCCCGGAATAACCTGTTCCGCATAAGCGAGTACTTTCTTTGCACGCTCATTATCTCCTTGCGCTATCAGTTCTTTGGCAAGTTGCGCAAAAAGCCTGCGATGATACCAACACGTGCGTAGTGTTGTTTCATCCAGATAGAGCCCCGGAGTATCCAGTCCACCATATTTATATCTATTCATAACGTTGTCATAAAGCCTTTCCACATCTACTGCATAAAGTCTGTTTTCACCGACATCTCCCCACTTCTTATAGTCAAAAGGTGTAAAGCGGAATGCTAATCCTTCCTGTACAAAGTAATTGTCAAACTTCAGCTTACTGACACTTCCTACGGAAATTGCAAGATAAAGCGGACGTTCCCAATTACAGTTGGCAAGCATTTCCAGCATAAGTAAATCGACTTTAGTCAACATACGTATATCCGTTAAAGGAATATACAGTTTGTCCGGTATGGCATCCTTCAAGTCCTCCCCTTTCAAATGTCGGATTGTTTTGGGGAGCATGATTCCCGAACGGAGCAGCGCGTCCTTATCAATGTGGATATTTATCGTATCCGTAGGGATTACGTGAAACTCCGGTTTCTCTGAGAACACCCAATATTTCAAGATATTTTTTACCTCAAACGGGTCTTCTCCGAAGCTGTCACGGGCTTCCTCCGGGTGCTTCCGGTACAGTTCCTCAATTTGTTTTTTCAGTTCCGGACGTACGGCCACATATTCGTTGGTTCCTTCCTGATATTGATTTTTATTCCAGCTTATAGGCAGTCCGGGAGCATTATACAACGGGCATTGCTGTTGATAAATATACCAATCGGTCTGCGCATAACTTAGGTTACAAACACGTGCATCCCTGCGTACTTCTTCCGTATCCTGATTATACCATAGCGGGAACGTATCGTTATCTCCGTTACAAAAAATAATCGGATTTCCTTCATCGGGAAGAGTCATCAGATAGTTAGCCCCAAAGTCGCGACAAGTAAAACGGGCGCTCCGGTCATGGTCATCCCAGGTCTGGCTCGCCATTTGCACCGGAATCAATAAACAGATTGTCATTAACACACTGACTTGCACCGTCGAAGTTGTTTTCCGGCGAAGCATATCACATAATCCTGCCGCTCCTATCCCTATCCAGATAGCAAAAGCATAGAACGAACCGGCGTATGCGTAATCCCGTTCACGCGGCTGACCGGGAGTTTGATTCAGATAAAGCACAATAGCCAGTCCCGTCATAAAGAAAAGGAAGAACAGTACACTAAACTGCTGTTTGCCTTTCTTACTGCGGTTCCATTGCCAATAGATTCCGAACAGTCCTAATAATAGCGGCAGTCCGTAAAACACATTGTGCCCTTTGTTCTGACGTAAAGATTCCGGTAACAAACTTTGGTCACCTAATCTTAAATTATCTAACCAGGAAATTCCCGTTATCCAGTTCCCATGTTCCGGTTCGCCACTCCCTTGCACATCGTTCTGCCGTCCTACAAAGTTCCATAAGAAATAGCGCCAATACATATAATTGAGCTGATAGGTAATGAAATAAGTGAGGTTTTCTTTTTGCGTGGGAGCCGCTTCGCTTCCTCCCGTCCAGTTTTTGTATGAAGCAGCCATTCGCTCATTCCACATTCGGGGAAACAACATATTCTGAGTATAGCACACATCTTCTTTATACCGGATTATTTTATATTTACCATTTTCCTTATCCGGACGATATACAGCACTTCCCTTTGTCGTTTTTACTCTGTAATAGTCACCTTCAGGCATATATTCCGGTTCGGATGCATAAGTTTTTCCATAAAGCAGAGGAGCACTTTCATACTGTTCGCGATTCAGATAACTTTTAAGTGTAAAAATGTTGTCCGGCGCATTCTCATTAAGCGGAGTATTAGCGTTGGCACGAATCAGTATCACCGCATAGGTGGTATAGCCTACGGTGAGCATAAGCAAGCACCATAAAGAAGTATGCAACATACGTTTTTGGAAACGATAAATGGCTCCGACCAGTACGAGAAATGTTAAAGCTAAAAAGACGATCAGCCCCGTATGGAAAGGAAGTCCGAACACATTGACAAAGAGCAGCTCGAACCACCCTCCCATATCAGCTATGCCAGGAATATAAACAAAAAGGATAAATACGATAAGAAGACCGGATATGACAATTGCAGCAGCTACTCCTTTAAACGATATTGCATGATACTTCTGATAATAGAAAACCAGCACAATGGCCGGGATACAGAGCAGATTAAGCAAATGCACTCCAATTGACAGCCCAATAATATAAGCTATCAGGATAATCCAACGGTCACCATATACTGAATCCGATTCATCTTGCCAGCGAAGAATCATCCAGAAGACCAATGCCGTAAGAAAAGAAGAGAAAGCATAAACTTCACCTTCTACCGCACTGAACCAAAATGTATCACTGAATGTATATGCCAAGGCTCCGACAAATCCCGACCCCAGAATGACGATAACATCTATCGTTGATAAATTCTGCTCTTCATTTACTATCAGGGATCTTACTAACCGGGTGATGCTCCAAAAAAGAAACAGGATGCAACCGGCACTCAACAACGCATTCAGAAAATTCACCAGCCAAGACACTTGCGATGCCTCGGAAGCAAACTGGGTAAACAGGTTTCCTACGAGCATATAGAAAGGTGCACCCGGTGGATGCCCTACTTGTAACTTTTCGGCACACGAAATAAATTCGGGACAATCCCAAAAACTAGCAGTAGGTTCAATCGTCATTCCATATACAAAAGCTGCTATTAGAAAAACAATCCACCCACTAAAATCATTCCATTTTTTTAATAATAAGTTATTCATTGCTCTGTAACTTTTTTGTTTGCAAAGTTATAGAACAAGCATATAAAAGAGAAGATTCTTATCGGACGAATACGGACACTTTATACTTATAATCAGTTGATATTCAACAATGTCACATAAACAAGCACAGACAAATGCAGACTATAATGATTTCACAATATCTTCCAACGATTCTTTAGAGTTTGCCAGCATTAATTTCTCCGTTTTTATCCTGGAGATTCTCCGGGTCAGAGTCTCAACAGTCAGTTTCATTAAATCTGCAAAACAAATAGGCTGAACACCTTCGCGTAAAAAAGCACATACCCTCAAATCTTCTTCTGTAAGTTTCGGACTTATCTCTTTCAATTTGGATACAAGGCCGTAAACGTTTTCCTGAAGTCGTAAAAGTTCCGTCCAGTCTCTTTCTGAAAAAGACGGTATTTTGGGAGACAAAGCAGTTCGTTCCTTCAACTGACGGACTTTCGAGATAACCGGAGAATTTTCATAAATATGCTGTTGAAGGGATTGATACTTTTCTTCGAGATAATTACATTGCATCGCCAATTTGTCAGATTCAACCTCTTTCATCTGCATTTCTTCCTTAAAGGTGTCCAGTTGCGAGTGTACAGACAGATGTTTCTTCCATAGCAATCCAAGCAAGAGGGACATGGCAGCGAACACCCCCAAAGCGGAAGACAGAATCACGGTAGAACGGTCTTTACTGTCAATCAACATCAATTGGCTGGCATACGCTTTTCTTTCCATTTCCAGCGCTTCGTCAAAGTTGCCATATTTCTGATAATAAAGACTACATCTCCTGCAAATCTTAGTCATTTGTTCATATTCTTCTGTTTGCGCAGCTAGTCTTATTGCTTCTTTGAAATGAGTTTCAGCGTCTTTCTCCTGATTCAAATCACTTTCTACACATGCCAGATAATAATAGGCTTTTGACTTCTGAATTTCATTTCCGTATTGCTCATAATAAGACACGGCCTGACGAATCTGATGATCAGAAGAATGAGGTATATTCTTATCTTCATTGAATTGAGTACAAAGCAAATTGTATTCTGCAAGTTGCGCCTCATTCATTTGGTTCATTTGAATAGTTTCAAGAATAATGGATGCCGTATCCGGATCTTGCTCCATTAATTGAGCAGCTTTATCTAATCCTTGTTTCACATTAGTCCCCTCCGGATGACATGCGGCCAAAGAGAGGACAAATACATACAATAAAATTCGAAGATTACTCATAGTCTCAATTTTTAGTCTCTACATACAAATATGCGACAAATTTATAAGATTATTGCTAGAGTAGCGAATATTTCTTCCTTCTTTTAGTAAACTCTAAACTTGATATAGTATAAAATTAATCGTCTGATAACTGTTATTCTTTCGTCTAAATTTGCTTTCTATACTTTTCTTGATAAATATCAAGGAACAGCAAGCAGTTAATTAGGAAGATAAGCTGTATCTTTGTAGCAATAAAAAATATATCATGATTAAGAACATTGTATTCGATTTTGGTGGAGTTATTGTAGACATTGACCGTGATAAAGCCGTTCAGGCATTTATCAAACTGGGATTGACGGATGCAGACAGTCGGTTGGATAAATATCATCAAACCGGAATATTTCAGGAATTGGAGGAAGGTAAACTTAGCGCTGATGAATTTAGAAAACAACTGGGAGATTTATGCGGACGAGAGCTTACTATGGAAGAAACCAAACAGGCATGGCTGGGCTTCTTCAACGAAGTAGATTTGCGCAAACTTGATTATATGTTGGAATTACGGAAGTCTTATCATGTATATATTCTTAGTAATACCAATCCTTTTGTCATGTCATGGGCTTGTAGCCCCGAATTTTCCTCAAGGAAGAAGCCATTGAATGATTATTGTGACAAGCTGTATCTATCTTATCAGGTAGGACATACAAAACCTGCACCGGAAATATTCGACTTTATGATAAAGGATTGTAATATAATTCCTTCCGAAACTTTATTTGTAGATGACGGAACTTCAAATATCCACATGGGCAAAGAGCTGGGATTCGAAACTTTCCAACCTCGGAACGGAACTGATTGGAGAGCAGAACTGACTGCTATATTAGAGGAGTAATAATTGGCCGTTATATCACTTTCTGAAAAAACATGCAACCACAAGTCATACTTATCACCGGAGCATCTTCCGGGTTCGGGAAAATCACAGCGCAAATGTTATCTGAACAGGGGCACATTGTTTACGGAACAAGTAGAAAGCCTTCCGGAAACATGAACAATGTAAAAATGCTTGTTGCCGATGTCACTAATATTCTTTCTATCCACGAAGCTGTCGGACAGATTATATCAGAACAAGGACGGATTGACGTATTGATTAATAATGCCGGAATGGGTATCGGCGGCGCTTTGGAACTCGCAACAGAAGATGAAATATCCGGGCAGATGAATACTAATTTCTTCGGCGTAGTGAACATGTGCAAAGTGGTGCTGCCTTATATGCGCAAGGCACGAAGAGGAAAAATCATCAATATCAGTTCTATCGGTGGAGTAATGGGTATCCCCTATCAGGGATTTTATTCCGCTTCTAAATTTGCGGTCGAAGGATATAGTGAGGCTTTAGCCTTGGAAGTTCATCCGTTTCATATAAAAGTTTGTATTGTAGAACCGGGAGATTTCAATACCGGATTTACAGATAACCGGAATATTTCGGAAGCAACAAGAGTAAATACCGATTACAAGGAGAGTTTCCTGAAATCATTGGAAATTATAGAAAAGGAAGAACGTAACGGATGTCACCCGAAGAAGTTGGGGCATGCAATCTGTAAAATAGTAGCATGCAAAAATCCTCCCTTCCGTACGAAAGTCGGACCATGGATACAAGTCACATTCGCTAAGAGTAAGAAATGGCTGCCTGACGTTGTCATGCAATATGCTCTTCGAATATTCTATGCCATTCAATAGGCAGGTATGCAAAAATCGCCTTCTATAACTTTAATAGTTATAAAAAGCGATTTTTTATTTCTAGAAAAAACTATTCTCTCTGTTTCAGATTAGTTTTTGGGTACTAATTCCAGAAACATTGTAGTGGTCAGTAATATAGCCAATCCGATACAGACAGTTATTAATAACCAATTAATATATTTTGCTTTCGGCTTCGTATCGGCATGCAGGTTATTCAGGAAATACTCTCTGAAGAAAAGATACAAGCCGGGAATGGTTGCACTTGCCAACAAAAAGTCTTCCGGAATCTGGAAGAAATAAGTTTTGGATAATCCTATCAATGACCAGTGGCAAAGAAAAAGCACCAGAAACATATTCACTTTATGAGCAAACAGCAATAGTAGTCCGATTGTAAATACCACCACGGAACAGGGCATTACCGGAGAGGTCATTTCCGGGAAACTAAGTCCGCGGGCCAACGAAACCAGTGGGTATATAAAAGGCATTGCCAACAAGATATACGATAAGATATCATACTTATGTGTACGTTCAAAAGTTGTATATCCCGTAATAGTATCCCAAATCCAGATAATAGCCATTACTCCCCAAAACATAGCCATTACTCCATTATAGCTGCGTTCCTCACAATAAATATAATAATAGATAACTGAAATCCATGAATACAACCCTATCATGTAGAACTTCATTCCCATTTTCACCCACGGACGTGGCCGGCAGATGAGCAATGCTGTCAGCACGATACCAATAAGAATAATAACTATCTGCAAAAGCCAGGTGGCTGAGTTATAATATGCGATTGTTCTCCAAAAAATCTCCATAAAAGTAGTTTAATTAATGTCTTGTTAAAGAAAAAGCCCGGTGTGGAAACAGGAACATCGGGAATGTGGCTCCTACCGCCAACATGAATATTACAGTACTGGCTATCAAGCTATTGGAGAAAAACATACCCATGAATTTATCCAGTTGCTCCGGGTCATTCATATTCTGTAAACACATAATCAGTGAAAATACCATATTATAGGCAAACTTGCCCGGAATCATCGGAAGCAATGCCGGAATATAGAGTACCGTCATTGGGCAATAGACCCTTTTTCCCAGCCATAAACTACCAAAACCTATTACCAAACCGGCAAATAAAGAAGCGGTAGCAATATCTACCCCTAAATAAGTCATCAGGCAAAAACGACATGCGTGTCCTAATGCCGCTAAAATCGCAATCATTTTAAATGCACGCAAAGGTGGGTCGGAAATAGCTCCGAAGCCTATACCCGCCACTGCAGCAAAAAATCCATCGGAAAGAATATCGAGTGCTACCATATCAAATTAAGCTGTTTTTTACCATTAATAATGTAAAGGAAAGGCCGATCGCAATGCTGACAATCAGCAAGGACGCCTCCGTCAAGCGGGCAAATCCGGTCAGGACATATCCTTCTACCACATCAATCACACCATTAATCAAAGGCACTCCCGGAACGAGATACAGTACGCTGGTTGCCAGTGCTATTTCGGAAGTCGTATCAAATATCAAAGCTGTGGATGCACATAGGGAAGCCACGAACGCCGAAACAATAAATGTTATATAATGATTGATTTTCTTTTTCTGCATCTGTTGTTTCAGGTAAAATCCTGTAATTGTGGCTGAGAAAACAATGCCCATAGAAATCAAATCCCCTCCGAACAGTTTACAGAAAGAAGCATTGGCAAATCCTACCAGCAATAATACAAAAAGAGGATGTATCATCGGAGCGGAAACTATTTTCCTGTATTTTTCCGTCAGTTCTTCCAACGAGAGGCGATTGTCCACGGCTTCCCAACTCAATGCACTTAATTCCGAGTTATGTTCAAAACTAATAGGATGTGCAGGAATGTCTATAACCTCGTTACAAGCCTCATTGGTTTGTTTGTCAATAATCGTAAGAATGATGTTTTTATGAAATACTCCTAATTTTACGTCTAGCCCGAAAGCCTCACCGATACGTTTGGAATTACGGACAACCCGCGAAGTATGTACTCCGGCTCCCATTAGGTGGGCAGAATATTCGGCAATGAATTTTCCTTTTGATAATAAAGATTCGCTTGTCTTCATGCATGTGGTATTTTAAATCGGCTGCAAAAGTACAAAAAAGAGTCATAGCAGAAACCTTATTCTTGAATATTTTCTCATTAAATATCCGAAAACAAAAACACAGCCTTTCACAGAGCTAAAAAATAAGCTACTGTGAAAGACTGCATCAATCCTTTGATTAGCAATAAAAATAAATCGTCTTCCTTAGATGGAATAACGGGAACCAACACGCCTGCCTCTTTTAATTCATTAATCTTCTGTTTCACTTCCGGTGAAAGTTCCACCGGATCGGGATTCATCGGACGGATTCAAGAATTGTTCGTGAAGCGAATGTGTTTGTTGAGTACCGGAAGGACATATAACAGTCCATACCAATAAAGAAAATACAAATATTCGATGTTTCAGTCGGCTTTCCATTCCAATCTATATTTTTACTAAAATAAAGACGGAAATCCGGCCGTTTTGTACTCACTATCCTCTACTTCTGAGTAAAATAAATAAAAAGTTATTTTATATTTTTAACCGCCTCCTCAATTCTAGATCGCAAATTCGGATTACTCGGACGTGCCGAACTACCAAAATCAATAATCTGTCCTTTTCTGTTTATCAAGATATAATATGGCATATCATGCACATTCCATTGGTTACAAATCTTCTGATAATTTTCTTTTCCAAAAAAATCATTTGCATAAATACATTCAATTCCCCGGTTCCTCAATGAATACTTATCCAGGCACTCCTCCCACTCCTCTTTCGGTTCGCTGCCACATATAGAATATATGACCAAATCTTTTGTGGAATACTTACTGCGTAACTGCTTCAACGGTTCCATCTCCGTTAAACAAGGAGGGCACCACTTAACCCAAAAATCAAAATAGATCACTTTTCCACGATCTTTCTCGAGCATTTCATAAATAGGTTCCATAAATGACATAGACGTTTTTTGACTTGCATTTTCATGAAATACTCCATACAATAAATTATCGGAAACCGATTGAGGATTTTCCAAATATGACTTAGTCCGATTATATATTTGGGTAATCTGTGCACGTAAATGCGGCATCTTCACTATTGAATCAAACTGTGCGTGTCGTTTTGCTAAAGCAAGTGTATCATTAGCCGTCAAACAATTAGCCATCATCTTTGTATACAAATACTGATTCAATGTATTCTCCCCAATTAGAGACATCATATCCTCTATCTTCGGATATTTCCTATTTTTCAAAGCCATTCCAAATAAAATATAGTTTTCTACACTTTCAGCAATATCAAATAAACGTGCTGATAGTATGCCTTTATGGTAAAGCCCGTTAATTTCAGGCAACAACGCATGATAGCGCTCCAACTCCTTACCAGTTTCATCTTGGATGTGAGAAGCATAAAGTAGCAAAGCATAATAATAATCCTGTTTCAATAGTTCTTCTGTGAGAAATTCAACTTCTTCTGACGGCTTATATTTTTGTATATACTCTTGCCTACGTTCCAAACGAAGATTATACTCCCTTTTAAGTTCTGTTTCAAAATCATTATTATTCAAATTAGATCCTATACTATAATTCTGTATATAGTAATAAGCATTCTCAGTAAAAGCCAATATTTCTTGGTTTAATTTTTCAGCATCACCCGTTACTTTGGGATGAAACATATCCTTAAAATCAATCTCTACGTATACACTATCCCCCGGATGCACATACAAATGTTCGGCATAATTACGAATAGAAATCTCCCTTATTTTTGCAAAAATAGGAAAACGGAAAGAGAATGATCCATCCTTTTGGATAGGTGCACAGTACTGATTCTCCATTTTTCTAAAAAAAGGAATAATAAGAGTCAAATCTTTTTCATTAGGATAAAAATCCCGGTTCAGCACCTTGCCTGTAACAATCACTTCTTCAGCGTATTCTTCAGGTAAAGAATAGCTTTCCTCCGCTTGTTCAGAAAGTTCAGGCTGAAAATTACTTTGTGTTTTTGAACGGCAACCAAATAACAGCAAAGAAGCTATTATCAGAAAAGAAAAAAGATGTTTCATCATGTGTGAGTAGTATTATAACGTTTCGGTAATCAGAATATATAAAGCAGAACAAAGATAATGATTATTATCTTTGTTCTGCTTTATTTGTATGACTTTTAAGATTAAATATCATGTCAGGTGTCAGCACCTTTTTTATTTATTTCATATATTTGCGAATTACTATTTTTAATTTTATGCAAACTTATATCGAAACATCCCGATTGATCCTTCGCGATTGGAAAGAGGAAGACATTCCTCTTTTTGCCCTCATGAACGCTGACCCTCACGTCATGGAGTACTTTCTCCAACCATTAACTCCGGAAGAATCACTCAATTTTTATCATCGTATCCAAAAGGAATTTCAAACCTGCGGCTTCGGTTTGTATGCCGTAGAACGCAAAGAAGACCATGCTTTTATGGGCTATACCGGGCTGCATCAGATAACATTCGATGTAGATTTTGCACCGGGTATAGAAATCGGCTGGCGGCTGGCACATGAGTATTGGGGACATGGCTATGCCCCTGAAGCAGCAACAGCTTGTCTGGAATATACTCGTAAACAACCGGACATTACAGAACTGTATTCATTTACTTCCCTGCCGAATCTCCGTTCGGAACGTGTAATGCAGAAGATAGGTATGACACGAATGAAAGAGTTCGACCATCCGCTTGTTCCTGCTGACCATCCATTATGCAAACACGTGTTATATCATATCAAAACAGGATGAAAGCATTATCCGGAAGATTTGTATTCCTTTTAAAACGATTAACACACCAACCGTGACGGGTGAAGGTGGATGAAGAAGACAATCCGGCAATTATATTGGTAAAACAAAAGAAATAAAGGTAAACATAGAAACTATTGACTTTGCTCTTTTTATTTTGTATATTTGTCCGAAAGAACCAACTGGAACAAGAATGAGATATACAAAAATAAAGACATAAAGATAGACTTTGAAGGCATAGATATATGTCCGTAAGAATAGAAACGGGGCAAAATCTGTAGAGATTTTACCCCGTTTTGTTTAATATATTCAGTTTCATTTACTAAATAACCCTGAATATCATTTATTATAAACGTGAGACCCGTTTATAATAAACTGTTCCATTATTTATTAAAAACACAAAATGAGTTTATTAGCATCTTGTATAAGAAAAAGAAAACTGTTTAAGAGTAGAAAAGACAGCAATGGGACATACACAAATATATCTATACATTGAAGACAATAAACGACCTTTACAACTAATTTTCTTTTTCACTTATTACTCATTTAGTGCCTCTCAACAATAGAGATAATATCACTATTGTTCACCTATTCGTATTTTATTCTTCAGTAAAGTTTCTGGTTCACCAATTCGTCAAAGAGCCTTGCATATTTCTCTGCGACTGCTTCTGCGAACTTTTTACCTTTTTCGGCAGAGGCTCCACGCGGATCACCTACCCCGGTATCTTTCGATACTTTTCCCCAGTTTCTGGGAATCCATGCTACTTTTTCATTCAAAGACTGCACGGCAAAGGTTTTATATTCTCCACTTCCTGCTTCTTCAAGATTGACCAGTTCGGGATGATAGTGCATCATTACAGATGTCTCGACTTCATCTGCATGGTCACCCGGATTTTCAAAATAGTCCTTAACCTTTAATACGGTATACCATTCACTTGATGCAATCAGAAAGTCAGGATAGTCTACCGATAAATCACGAATCATACTTTTAAAAGTATTGCCACCATGCCCGTTGATAATTACTAATTTCCGGATACCTTGAACATAAAGGGAAGAAACAATATCCGTCAGTATTGCTTTCTGAGTTTCATAACGCGTATGGATACAAAACGGAAGTTCCCGTTGTCCCGGATTTTGCGACCCCATGCCGATAGGTGGCATGACCATACAATTTACCCCATATTTCTGTTTGGCTATCAAAGCGGCAGAAACCGCTACATCATGAGAAAGGATACAATCCGTCATATAGGGCAAATGCAGATTATGAGGTTCGGTAGCCCCCCACGGTAACGCTACAATATCATATCTCCCATCTTTTACTTCTCCATAACAAGATATGGATAAATCAACTTTTCTATTCATATACCTTATTTATTTCTGATGATTATACTATTTCATTTTTACTATCACTTCTCTCTTTTTTTATCAGACTATACTTCTTGAAGCAAAAATAGGAATTGTTTGGAGATTCTATAGCTAATCAAGGACTAAATTCACTAACTAATTAACAAATATATTACAAGCGATAGGTAACCGTTCTTTCTTCGGAAGAGTCAATTCAAAGACGCCAGATACCTTCTAAGACTTTCTCTACGGTTCCTATATTCGCTTTGGGTTGGCGGCGGCTCTTGATTGTCAGATATCCCTTGCCTTCCGTTGCTTTTACTTCCTTCGTTTTATTATCCACGTGTTGCAATCTCAAAATTACGGAAACCGTGAGAAATTTCCGGAGAATAGATTTTTAGCCAATAATACTCTTTATATAATCCGTAGGGCATACATGATAGAAATCCTTAAATTTCTTCCTAAAATATTGGACATCACAATATCCCAACATACCTGCTATTTCCGAAATATTAAATTGTTGGGAAGCCAACAATTTAAGTGCTTTATCCATTTTGAATGAATAGATGTAATCTTCCGGTGACATACCTATAATATCCTTTATCTTACTGTAAAAAGCAGTACGACTCATCCCTATATCAACACAAAGTTTATCAATCCTATATTTCTCCGTTGAGAGATTCTTTTCCAATATTTCATTGACTTTATTCATAAATAACAAATCTGTGTTTTCCATTTCCTGCCTCATAGGCACCAAAGGGAAAATGGCATCAGATAAAAAGTTTTTTATTCGTTCACGCAACGCTATACGATTCTCAATAAGCATGCAAATATCCGCCCTGAACTTACAGATACTCTCTGTACGCAATTTCAACCGATCTGCTCCACATCCTAAATGAGAAAGATAGCTTTCATTATCAAAAGACCTTATCAGCAGAACGACTGGTATCTCTCCCATTGTTTTATCTGCTTTAACTTGAAAACAGAGCGAATCGCCACTTATGCCGTTTACATTATCATCAATAATGATTGTGTCAGGAATTTGCCGGATGATAGTATGTATTATCAAATCAGGATCTTCAAGAATGGAAATCTGATAGTATCTCGACAAAGACTTTCTCAAATAATCACTGAACGGTTTATCCTTCATTACTAATAAGATATGAGGAGCATCCTTTGCTTTCAAATCTTGTTTTTCATCCTTATGAATTCGAGAGGATTTTATAACGGGACATTCTTGATTCTGGCAATGACAGTCCGTCGGGATAACAATCCTGAAAGTGGCGAATTTGCCGTGTCCGTAGCCAATCATTTTCCCTCCATGCAAACGAATGATTTTTCTGACAGTCCTCAAACCACTATATCCATATACAGGAAACAGAGCGGAAATAAAGGAAAATAAACTTTCAGCTTTATTCTCCGTTACGGTATTATTGCTGATATGTAATTCCCATGCATCCATTGTATGCGTTACGCTAATTGATATGCAACAACCCGAATTTGTTATCAAGATTATCTTGTATAAAAGATACTGAAGTGCGGCTGTCATTATGTTCTCATTTATCCTGCAACTGACGCAATCCGAACATTCGTTGACCTTCAATTTCACTTGACGGATGTTTGCGTATGGCCGACATTGATTAACAATGGAAGTGATATAAGTGGAAAGTTCAAAATCGACAGTAGCTGTCTTAGGCTTAATACTACCTTCAATCTTATCAAGCGTCATAACATTCTGATTACAGTCTATTATACGTTCAGCATATTTCAAGACTTCCTCTATTTTCAGAGAAACCGGTTCAGACAGACTAGCAGTTTTAATATCTTCCAACTGATTTCGTAATAATGTCAAGGGTGTATGTATCGAATGAAGCATATTCATTGCAATCTTATATTTTTCATGAGATTGAAACCGGACATTATACTCTGCCGCAAGATAGGCAAGTAGGCAAATAAATAGTCCAATACCAAGTCCCCCTACGGGAATTACATATCCAAGCAGAGACAAATCAGACAAAATTACATCAATAGTCTGTTTACTGCCCACAAAATCTGCTCCCTCCTTTAAAGGAAGTAAAAGCTGAAAACTAAATAATAAATTCAGGAAACAATCATTCATACTAATATCAGATTAATTTAATTAATATTTTACACTTTCAGTAAAACACGTCTGATGATTCTTTGACGTATTAAAATCCGATGCAAGTATAAACTTTTCGATACCGGTTTACGAGGTGGTTTCTGACAAAAACAAAGGGTGTTTTCTATCTAAAATGGTAACATTTTCATTTATTACTCTAATATAAGCAAATGTAAATGTAAAGCTACATTTTTATCCGATTTACATACAATAATATATATTTTTACTATGAAATTAATCAATAGAAAGCATACAGGTACAAAACAAAAACGGGCAAATATGCAATACATCACGCATATTTACCCGCATCCTATTATAATCGAGAATTCCTATTTTCTGGAAATAGAATCTTTCCTGCCTTGTTTATTTAGAATAGTTGGATTTCCTTTATATTCAATATCTCCGCTACCGCTAACTTTTGCATCCAACTGTTTAGAAGCATAACAAGAGATATCGCCGGAACCTGAAACAGTGGCAATCACTTCAGTAGCCGCCAACTTATCAGCACTGATGTCACCGGAGCCGTTTACAGTCAATGCAGCCCATTTCGCAGTGCCTTTGATATTCACATCTCCCGAACCGCTGACTATCGTTTTTACAGTAGTGCCCTTCACATTTTTCACATCGATATCTCCACTCCCTTTTATATAAGCAGAAAGATTAGTATATTGCAGATTCTCCGCTTCAATATCTCCGGAACCGGTTATGTTCAGAGTCAAATCAACACCTTTAATAGTACCCTTCAGATATACATCTGCCGAACCTTTAATATCTACTTCATCTAATGAAGGAGAAGAAGCAATCACTTTCAAACGACGTTCTCCACTAAGAATCTTAACCCCCTTCTTGATATTCACCTGCAACACTCCATTCGCAGTAGATACTTCCAGCAAATCGACCAAATTGTCCGAACCATATATAGAGATCTCTGTTTTAGAGCCACTACTCTGTCGATATTCAACATCAGTACTGCCTAGCACCTTGATTGAGCTAAAATTGCTTACGTTATTCAACTCCTTTGTAATATACTTCTTACTGGGAGTTACGGTCTGTGCCTGCATTCCTGTTATAAACAAGAACATCAGTACTGCCAACATAGATGTAACCTTTAAACTTTTCATAATTTTTTTCGTTAAATGTTCTAACGACAAATATAAGAAGTATATTTCAATTTACAAGAAAAGAACGAATATAACTTTGCCAACCTTCCGGATCAATGCGGAACAATAATGGTCCAATAATTAAACTATACATTTTAGTTATTTGTTTATAATGAATAGATAAGTACACATTATTGTATTTACACTTCCAACGTATTTTCACCTATGCATAGTAAGTCCTTTTCAGCCGGATATTGAAATTCGTTTTTATGCCCGATAACTTTTAATTATTTCTACACCTTATTGCCTGTAGTATTCATGCACAAGAAAAGTAACCACCTGTGCAGGAATATAAACTCTGGTACGATCGCCCGGCACAAGTATGGACCGAAGCATTACCATTGGGAAACGGCCGTTTAGGGGCCATGGTATATGGAATAGAATCACCCGCTCGTTTGGACAAAAAGGAGCGGGCGATTCTTTGCATTTATCCTTTTTATATTTTACATTTGCCAGTAAAAAAGAAATTATGGCAGATAATTATATAGAAAGACAGCAGGAACAATATGAAGCCAGAAAAGCAGCTTGGAAACAAGCACAGAAGTATGGTAAAAAGAAAACCGGAACAACGCATCAGGTGAGAACGGGACAAGCTGACAAGATACCTTCCGATGCAAACAGACGGAAAAGAAGAGTTTTCGTAACAGGCGGAGCGGAAGGAATAGGCAAAGCAATCGTAGAAGCATTTTCTCAAGCGGATTGCCTGGTCGCTTTCTGTGATACGAATGATGCATCCGGTCAACAAACTGCAAAAGAAACAGGAAGCATATTCCACAAGGTTGATGTAAGCAATAAAGAGTCGTTGGAGAATTGTGTCCTGCAAATTCTGAAGGAATGGGGCGATCTTGATATCATTATTAATAATGTAGGCATTAGCAACTTTTCTCCTATCACGGAAACAAGTATAGAGGATTTCGACAAGATTCTCTCTGTCAACCTGCGTCCTGTATTTATCACTTCACGATTACTTGCCATTCATCGTAAAGCCCTTTCCTTTCCCAATCCTTACGGAAGAATTATCAATATCTGTTCCACCCGTTATCTGATGAGCGAGCCCGGAAGTGAAGGTTATGCCGCCTCAAAAGGTGGTATCTATTCTTTAACCCATGCATTAGCCTCATCATTATCCGAATGGCACATTACGGTAAACTCTATTGCACCGGGGTGGATACAGACACATGACTACAACCAGCTCCGCCCGGAAGACCATTCACAACACCCTTCCCGGCGAGTGGGCAAACCGGAAGACATTGCCCGTATGTGCTTATTTCTTTGCGAGGAAAACAATGACTTCATCAACGGAGAGAACATAACCATTGACGGAGGAATGACGAAAAAGATGATTTATGTGGAATAAGTCTATCCTTCTTGGGATGTCACGCCAATGCGATCTAATGCATTTCGAGTAATCTCAATCCCCGTCTCTACAATGGACTCTGCATGATGAAACTCCAGCATATCATAAGCATTGCCGGACATCCGTATTAATATGTCCGGCTGACAGCGTTCTATCTGATAACGAGTAATTTGTTGCATCATCATTCTTGAAGATTCTGTCAACAGATTATAAGGACTCATCTTCTTTCTCTTTCCGCAATCAACCGGTGCATTCACATCGACTGCTATCAAAATATCTCCTTCGGTGCGATGTACATGATTGAGCGGGAGGGGATTCAAGATCCCCCCGTCAATCAATACCATGCCGTCTTTCCGCAAAGGGCGGAAAAGCATTGGTATGGAAATGGATGCGCGGATAGCCTCATGTAAGCTGCCACTATCGAATCTCACCTCCTGATCACAAACAATATTGGTGGCCATGGCAACATAAGGAATCGGCAAGTCCTCGATGTTCATATCGGGGATTATCTCCTTTAACTCTTTGATGAAGCGATCTCCTTTCACCAGTCCGTCCCGACTTAATGTGAGGTCTGCCAGTTCCCACATCTTGCGCTTATCCCAGCTATACAGCCATTCTTTGCATTCTTCCAGTTTTCCCGAAGCATACATCGCTCCCACCATTGCTCCCATTGAACTTCCGGCAATAGAAGTTATTTCATAATTGTGACGTAATAATTCTTCTATGACTCCAATATGTGCAATACCACGCGCACCACCCATAGAAAGGACTAATGCTACTTTCTGTTTTCCCATAATAAATCCATTTTCTACAAAGGAAACAAATTCCGGAGAAAAAAGTCGGTTGGAAACATATAATTATCGCAAATTACTATTCGCCTTGCAGCATTTCACTGTTTACCCCAGGGATTAGGAACTTTTATCCCGGGAGTTATCGACAACGAACCCATAGTGACGCTGTTCCAGCTATATAGAGACACTATACCCGACACATACCGTCACTCTTTTTTATCGGGAACAACAATCAATATAAATGTAATAAAAAATGGGCTGCCGAACCCTGAAAAGTCCGACAGCCCTGTCAACCCAAAAACGATACCTATGAAACACTGTGTGTTACTTTAAATCAAATAATATACGTTGACTATGAACCAGTTCATCATGCGTGATACGGTATTGATTGAATTTCTTTCCGTTCAATAACACCTTGTTAATATATAAAGTTCCCGGTTGAGTGCGATTGCTTTCTATCACTAATTCTTTTTCCTTATACCATTTCGGATCTAAACGAATAGTCACTCTATTGAATACAGGAGTCGTTAATGTATATTCCGGCAATCCGGGACAATCGGGATAAAAACCAATCATATTAAAAATAGCCCATGCAGACATTGTCCCTGTATCATCATTACCGGGAATACCATTCGGCTTCGTTGTAAAGTACTTATCCAACAGCCGTTGTGTTTCTTTCTGCGTGCGCCATTCCTCTCCTCTAAAATAAGAGAATAAATGAGCATAGGCAATATCCGGTTCATTGGCCGGGTCATAAAGACCTTCGTCAAAAACCATTTGCAGTTTTTTGATAAAGGGGTTCTTTCCTCCCATTAACTTGGCAAGTCCATAAACATCATGTGGCACATAGAATGAATAATTCCATGCACTACCTTCATGGAAACCGGGATTCGGTTCAAAATTCTCCCCTTGTCTGGGATTAAACGGACTGTAAAAAGTGCCGTCAGGAAGAATCGGACGGAAAGTACCGAACTCTTTGCTATAATAATGCTTATAACCTAAAGAACGTTTATAAAACATTTCCGCATCCTTTTTCTTTCCCAAAGCTTCCGCAAAGCGAGACAACGCAAAATCTGCAATATAATATTCCAATGCATGAGATACCGAGTTATCATACTGCTCACGAAGCGGTACATAGCCTTTGGACATATAATCATCATTATCCGGACGCATCAGATTCTTTGCTCCCGGCAATGTAGCCGACTTATACATCGCTTCATAAGCCAAATCAACGTCAAAATCACGTAATCCTTTCATCCATGTATCTACGATAACCGGAATACTCGGATCACCTTCCATAGTCAATGTCTCTCTTCCATACAATTCCCATTTGGGCAGCCACCCATGTTCCCGATACATATCAAGCATAGTACGTACCATTTCCATTTGGCGTTCCGGATAGACCAATGTCAGCAACTGATGAACATTGCGATAGGTATCCCAGAGAGAAAACACTGTATAGCGGTCTCCCTTTGTCGTCATAATCTTATCACTCTCCATTGCCGGATATTCTCCGTTGACATCCTGTAATATATTCGGATGAATCAGCAAATGATATAGTGCCGTATAGAAAACAGTCTTCTGAGCATCAGTACCTCCTTCTACAGTAATTCTCGACAAATCGTCATTCCATTTTGCCCGAGCCTCTGTATGAATCTGTTCAAAGTTCCTACCCTCCTGTTCACGATCCAGATTCAGCCGGGCATTCTCTATACTGACAAACGAAACGCCCATTTGCACTTCTACCTGTTCGCCTTCCTCCGTATCGAACGAAAAATAAGTACCAACATCATCTCCTGCTATCTCTTTTCCATAGCGGGTATAAAGTTTATATTTTCCCTGGTCCGGATCCCATTCTGCCTCTACACCAGTCATAGGTCTCTGTTTCTTCCAATACCCTGTTGTTACAGGTGTTTTCTTTACCCGCATCACAAAATAAATAGGAAATACAGCTTGAGGATTATAACAGAATGTACCAAGCAGCTTCATTCCCTCAACTTCGCAATCGCTTACACGGCGAAGCATAGCACCACTTTCATTTGTCAGTCCCTCTCCCAGATTTAGTAGTATATGGCTCTTACCTTTAGGGAAAGTAAAACGGGCGATACTTGTACGTGGAGTAGCCGAAACCTCTGTTTTTACATTATACTTTGTCAGATAGTTGGAATAATAACCGGGTGAAGCCTGTTCATCCTTATACTTACTTCCATACTCCTTATAGTCTACATTCAACTCTCCGGTAGTAGGCATCAGCAACAAAGAACCTAATTCAGGACATCCGACTCCACTCAAATTAACATGAGCATATCCGGTAAAGAAGCAGTTGGTATGCTCATAAGGTGTGGACCACCAGCGGGCATCTTTATCGTAT
Organism: uncultured Bacteroides sp.; assembly: GCA_959606905.1. The sequence continues at coordinate 65,638 of CAUHML010000005.1, forward strand.
TTATTTTCTGAAGATCCCATTACATTGAAAGGAACCACAGACATCATCCCGTTCGGGCAAATTGCTCCCGGATTGGTAGTGCCAAAATTTGTTGTCCCGATAAAAGGATCAACATAATCTATCAAAAGACTTTTCTTCTCAGCAGGGGAGCTTCCTCCCTCTCCCCCATAAACGGGAAGAAGGATGAAAGCTAATGTGTAAGTTAATAGAATACGTTTCATATCTTATTAAATGATACTTGTCCGTTTAGTAAAATCAATAATCTCCTGAATATATCCGAAAGCCATACCCACAACGGTATCTGCCGCACCATAATAAACGGCTACACGTTCACCGTCCTGTAAAGCTGCACAAGGAAATACCACATTAGGGACATCCCCTTGAAGTTCATAAGGAGCAGCAGGGCCAAGCAGGTATTCGCGAGTACGATAAAGTACCTTTTCCGGATGATTTTTATCAAGTATGGCAGCCCCCATCGCATAGCGGAAACCATTACAAGTAGTAATAACCCCATGATAAAAGAGTAACCAGCCTTCATCTGTCAGGAAAGGAACAGAACCTGCACCGATCTTTGTGCATTGCCATGCACTTTCAGGGAATGGAGTTACTTTCATTACGCAACGATGCTCTCCCCAATATTTCATATCCGGACTGAAACTGATATATATATCACCAAACGGAGTATGACCGTTATCACTAGGACGACTCAACATTGCATATTTGCCGCCTATCTTTTGCGGAAAAAGAACGCCATTACGATTGAAAGGTAAGAAAGCATTCTCACATTGAAAAAACTCTTCAAAATCAAAAGTATAAGCGATACCGATTGTAGGACCATGGTAACCGTTGCACCAAGTTATCCAATAACGGTCTTCAATCCATGTGACACGAGGGTCATATTTATACTCCGATTCAATCATTTCTGTATTACCGGCCTTGAATTTTATAGGTTCATGGCTGATATCCCAATGAATACCGTCTTTGCTGAATCCTGTAAAGATATTCATCTGCACAGCTTTATTATCACAACGGAATACCCCTGCAAACCCCTCCTTAAAAGGTACGACCGCACTGTTGAAAATACTGTTAGATGAGGGAATATGATAACGTCCTATAACCGGATTTTGTGAATAGCGCCACATAACGTCTGTACATCCGGACGGACGGTCTTCCCAAGGCATTTGAATCTTACTCATAATCATTAAATTTTTATGTTATTTATTTTTTTGAATCATCATAAGTGAATGGTATAAAATAGGTAATCAGAAAAGCCGGAATTGTAGCAATCAAAACATAGATGAAGAAATTCCGATATCCTAATAAATCACTGAAATAGCCACTAACCATGCCCGGAAGCATTACTCCCAAGTTCATAATTCCGGATGCAAATGCATAATGCGACATTTGATGTTTCCCCGGAGCTATCTGTTGCATCATAAACAGTGTCAAACCGACAAAGCCAAAACCATAACCAAAATATTCCATAGTAATACAGGTTCCTATCAGATAAACATTGGTTGGTTGAGTTACAGCCAGAAAAGTATAGGCCACAAACGGAAGATTAAAAATACAACAAAGTGTAAAAAGTGTCCGTTTTAACCCGAACTTAGAGACATAGATACCTGCCAGCAAAGAGCCGAGCACAAAAGCTGCCGAACCAAAAACTCCGTTTAACGTACCTATCTCTTTTAAAGACAATCCCAATCCGCCAACTTCTCTTGAAGCACGTAAGAAAAGTGGAGCTATCTTCATAATAAATCCTTCCGCCAAACGATATAATATAATAAAGCAGATATAGTAAAAAATATGCTTTTTAGTAAAGAAATTAGCAATTACCGCTACTAACTCCCGCCCTACTTCTGAGGTCGTCTTTTTTGTTGTAGACGGTATCTGATTAGACGGCAACATCCTTATATGATAGAGACCTATTAATACCATTATTGCCGCAATCACAGCAAAAATAATCATCCATGCATAAGAATATGCTCCTTTATTTGCTTCTAAAGAAGCCCCTTCTATTGCCCCAAAGTATTCTGCCAGTGCTCCCGCCATAGCAACTAATCCTCCGTTAGCTACCAACTTAGCAACATTATAAAATGCACCTTGCACTCCAATATATTTTGCCTGTTCTTCTTTATTCAGTTCAGCCATATATACACCGTCACAAGCTATGTCATGGGTAGCCCCACTAAAAGCAATAACAGCCATTGTAGAAATGCTAATAGCAAAAAAGTAATCGAAAAATAAAGAAAAAGCCACTATCCCAAATAATACCCCACTCAACAACTCTGTCACTAATACGAAAAACTTTTTCGTCCGATACATCTCAAGAAAAGGACTCCACAGGAATTTCAGTGTCCAAGGCATCATAATAAGAGAAGTCCAGAATGCTATTTGCGTATCTGAAATTCCTAAATCCTTGAACATAAATACAGAAACCAGATTAATAGCAATAAAGGGAAGCCCCATTGCAAAGTAAGCGGTAGGCACCCAGTAAACCGGGTTGATAGTTTTCTGTTGAGAAACTGTTTTATTCTGCTGCATAAATCATAGTATATAGATGAAAAAAAATCTAATCCATTTATATATAATACAACTAAAAGAGGAAAACTACTAACGCCTCTCCTCTATTTTTTATTTTATTATCACTCTGTCTACTAATGATGATATAGTCAACAGCACAAATATACTAAGGAAAAATCTTTTTATCATGTTTTTATTTCGTTTCTTCTACTACTTTCATTATTTTTGTCTTATATAACACCCAATCATTAAATAATGAGTGAACTCTTAGTCTATAAAGCCTCCGCCGGTTCAGGTAAAACATTTACCCTGGCCGTGGAATATATCAAACTATTAATTCTAAACCCGCGAGCCTATCGTCAGATTCTTGCCGTAACCTTCACTAATAAGGCGACAGCAGAAATGAAAGAACGTATTCTTAGTCAGCTGTACGGTATTCAGACAGGAGACAAAGGATCCGAAGCCTATCTCAACCGTATCAAAGAAGAAACGGGAAAAACAGAGCAGGAAATACGGGAAGCAGCAAGCATTGCCCTTGGTTATATGTTACACGACTACAGTCGGTTTCGGGTAGAAACAATAGATTCTTTTTTCCAGTCTGTTATGCGCAATCTGGCTCGCGAACTGGAATTAAGCCCTAACCTGAATATCGAACTGAACAATACGGAAGTGCTTAGTGAAGCGGTAGACAGTATGATTGAGAAATTAGGCCCTACCTCTCCTGTCCTCGCATGGCTACTGGATTATATCAATGAGCGGATTGCAGACGACAAACGTTGGAACGTATCGGACGAAGTCAAGAATTTCGGCCGTAATATATTCGATGAAGGATATATAGAAAAAGGAGAAGGACTCCGTCATCGGCTACGCAATCCGGATACCATTAAAGAATACCGTAAACAGTTGAAAGCACTGGAGACTGAGATTTTGGAACAAATGAAGGGATTCTATGATCAGTTTGAAGGAGAATTAGACGGACATGCGTTAACTGCTGACGATCTGAAAAACGGTTCACGAGGAATCGGAAGTTATTTCCGTAAGCTCAACAACGGTATTTTAGGTAACGATGTTCGCAATGTTACAGTAGAAAAGTGTCTGGAAGATGCCAAAAACTGGGCTACAAAAACGTCTCCACGCTATGCAGACATTATTGCTTTAGCCAATTCCAGCCTTATGCAGATTTTGGAAGATGCAGAAAAGTTACGATCAAAAAATAACCTGTTACTGAATAGTTGCCGACTGTCTTTGCAGCATCTCAACAAAGTACAACTTCTCGCCAATATCGACGAAGAAGTACGCGAGTTAAACCGGGAAAATAATCGGTTCCTACTCTCAGACACCAATGCCCTGCTCCACCAATTAGTAAAAGACGGTGATTCCTCTTTCGTATTCGAAAAGATAGGAACGAACATCCGCAATGTTATGATTGACGAGTTTCAGGATACCAGCCGGATGCAATGGGGTAATTTCAAACTGTTATTGCTCGAAGGATTATCCCAGGGAGCCGACAGCTTGATTGTAGGAGATGTCAAACAGTCAATCTACCGTTGGCGTAATGGCGACTGGGGAATCCTCAACGGGTTAAATGACCATATCGACCACTTCCCGATTCGCGTCAAAACACTGGCAACCAACCGGAGAAGTGAAACGAACATCATCCGGTTTAACAATCATATATTTACGGCCGCTACTGATTATTTGAATGGAGTTTATAAAAAACAGCTCAACAAAGATTGTCAAGATCTGCAAAAGGCATATGCAGACGTCGTACAAGAATCTCCCTTAAACACCCAAAAAGGTTATGTCAAAGCCTCTTTCCTCGAACCGGACGAAGAACATGACTATACCGAACAGACACTTATCAGCCTGGGAGAAGAAGTCGAACATCTGCTCGCTTCCGGTATCCACCTGAACGACATAACTATTTTAGTACGAAAGAATAAAAGTATTCCCCGCATCGCAGATTACTTTGATAAGGAGCTGCATTACAAAATAGTGTCAGACGAAGCCTTCCGTCTTGACGCTTCCCTTGCTATCTGCATGATGCTGGATGCTCTTCGTTACCTCTCGGATGAAAACAACAAGATAGCACGGGCCCAACTTGCCATAGCCTATCAGAATGAGGTCTTACAGAAAGGACTGGATTGGAATACCCTCTTGCTTCTTCCCGCCGAAAGCTATCTTCCTACGGCATTTCTTGATAAAATAAAAGAGTTTCGGTTAATGCCTCTCTACGAGTTATTGGAAGAATTATTCAGCTTGTTCGAGATGAATCGCATCAAAGAACAAGATGCTTATTTATTTGCCTTTTTTGATGCAGTAACAGATTATTTGCAAAATAATTCTTCTGAACTCGACGGATTCATTCGCTATTGGGACGAAACTTTGTGTAGCAAAACAATTCCCAGCGGAGAAATCGAAGGGATCCGGATTTTTTCCATACATAAATCAAAGGGATTGGAATTTCATACCGTGCTTCTTCCTTTCTGTGACTGGAAATTAGAGAATGAAACGAATAATCAACTGGTATGGTGTGCTCCTCAAGAAGCGCCATTCAATGCTTTAGATATTCTTCCTATTAATTATTCCACGCAAATGGCAGAATCTATCTATGGAAACGATTATCTGCATGAACGCCTCCAACTTTGGGTGGATAACCTGAACCTGCTCTATGTAGCGTTTACCCGTGCCGGAAAAAATCTAATAATCTGGAGCAGAAAAGGGCAAAAAGGAACAATGTCCGAACTATTAGCAAATACTCTTCCTATGGTTGCCCTCAAAGAAGGAATCGAATGGGAAGAAGATTGTTATGAGCAAGGAGAACTCTGTCCGTCCGAAAAAGAAAAGGTCAAAGCCTCCACTAATAAATTAACCCAAAAAGCAGAAAAATTGCCCATTCAAATGGAGTCCATGCGGCACGACATCGAGTTCCGGCAATCCAATCGTTCTGCGGACTTTATCCAAGGAATCGAAGAAGAAGATTCGGACGACCGTTTCATCAATCGCGGACGTATGTTGCATACTCTGTTTTCTGCCATTGAAACAGCCGATGATATTGATCCGGCTATCGAACGATTAATCTTTGAAGGAGTTATTAGAGACCAGGAAAAAGAAGATACAGTACGTGAAGTTGTACAGAAAGCGTTTTCATCTCCCGAAATACAAGATTGGTATTCCGGAGAATGGACCCTGTTTAATGAATGTGCCATTATATACAAGGAAAAAGGAATATTACAAACTCGTCGCCCGGACCGTGTAATGATGAAAGACGGGCAGGTTGTTGTGGTTGATTTTAAGTTTGGTAAAGAAAATCCTAAATACAATAAACAAGTGAAAGGATATATGCAACTGTTGACGAAAATGGGTTATAAGAATATTACCGGATACCTGTGGTATGTAGATGAAGAAAAAATAGAAAAAGTATAAGACAGAACTCCGATTACAATAATATGAATTAGAAAAACGATTTAATCAATATGCAATCATTTCTCCAATTAGTAGCTCATGACCTATATGCCAAAATAGGAAATGACCTCTCTCGCACAGTACTCATCTTCCCTAACAAACGTGCCAACCTGTTCTTCAATGAATATCTGGCGGGAGAATCCGATCAACCGATATGGTCACCTGCCGCTATGAGTATCAGTGATCTGTTTCAGAAGCTATCTGTACAGAAAACCGGTGATCCGATTCGATTGGTTTGTGAACTCTACAAAGTATTCAAGGAAGAAACAGAAAGTCAGGAGACATTAGATGACTTCTATTTTTGGGGAGAACTGTTAATCAGTGACTTTGATGATGTAGACAAAAATTTGGTGGATGCAGATAAGCTCTTCAGCAATCTGCAAGACTTAAAAAGTCTAATGGATGACTACGAATTTCTAGATAAAGAACAGGAAGAAGCAATTCAACAATTCTTCCGGAATTTCTCCATTGAGCGCCGCACGGAGCTCAAAGAGAAATTCATATCTCTTTGGGATAAGTTAGGCACAATCTATCACCATTACCGGAAAAACTTAACTGAGTTAGGCATTGCTTATGAAGGAATGCTTTATCGCAATGTTATCGAACAACTTGATACAGATCAACTTAAATACGACAAATATATATTTGTCGGCTTCAATGTGTTGAATAAAGTAGAAAAAGAATTCTTCCGAAAACTGCAAAAAGCAGATAAAGCAATATTCTATTGGGATTATGACATCTTCTATACCCAACAAATCAAAAAACATGAGGCCGGAGAATTTATTAACCGCAACCTGAAAGATTTCCCGAACGAACTGCCTGCCAGCTACTTTGACTCCCTAAAGAAACCGAAGAAGATACGTTACATCTCCGCTTCTACTGAGAATGCGCAAGCACGTTTCCTTCCCGAATGGATACGTACTACTTTCTCATCCGATAATGAAAAAGAAAATGCCGTAGTTCTTTGCAATGAAGCCTTGTTGCTTCCCGTACTCCATTCTATCCCGGAAGAAGTGAAGAATGTCAATATCACAATGGGATTCCCATTGGCACAAACTCCGGTTTATAGTTTTATCAATGCGGCTATGGAACTACAAACCAATGGCTACCGTTTTGATACCGGTCGTTTCACCTACGAAACCGTATCAGCTATACTAAAACATCCATATACCCGCCAATTATCGACAAAAGCAGATATAATAGAACGGGAACTTACAAAAACCAACCGTTTCTATCCGCTTCCCTCGGAATTGAAACAAGATGAGTTTCTAGCTAATCTTTTCACTCCCCGTAACGGTATCAAGGAGCTATGTAATTATCTTATCGGACTTATCAAAGATATCTCTACCCTATACCGTAAAGAAGGAGAATACAACGATATATTCAACCAACTATATCGTGAATCTCTTTTTCAAAGCTTTTTGAAAATCAACCGTTTATATAGTTTGATTGAAAGTGGAGAATTAAATATACAGACCCATACACTGAAAAGATTAATCAGTAAAGTACTGACAAGTTCCAATATACCTTTCCACGGAGAACCTGCCATTGGAATGCAAGTTATGGGAGTACTTGAAACACGTAACCTTGACTTCCGTAATCTTGTAATGCTTTCGCTCAATGAAGGACAACTTCCTAAAACCGGTGGAGAATCTTCTTTTATTCCCTATAACCTTCGGAAAGCCTTCGGCATGACGACTATTGAGCACAAAAATGCAGTCTACGCATACTATTTCTATCGCTTGATACAGCGGGCAGAAAATATCACCTTGCTCTACAATACCTCTTCCGACGGCCTGAATCGCGGAGAGGAGTCCCGTTTCATGCTACAATTATTAGTAGAAGGTCCTCATGAGATTACTCGTGAATATTTAGAGGCCGGACAATCTCCCCAAAGTACCCCAAAAATAGAAATACCAAAAACACAGAAAATATTAGAACGATTATACCATATCTATGACGTTACCAATCCTAAGTCCCTCATTCTCTCTCCTTCAGCCCTTAATACATATCTCGACTGCCGTTTGAGATTCTACTTCCGCTATATAGCCGGATTAAAAACACCGGAAGAAGTGAGTGCGGAAATTGACTCCGCGTTATTCGGAACAATCTTTCACCGCTCTGCCGAACTAGCCTATACTGAACTGACATCCAATGGACAAATGATACAGAAAGAGGATCTTGAACGCTTATTACGTAACGATGTTAAATTACAAGGTTACGTTGATCAGGCTTTCAAAGAAGAATTTTTCAAGGTTAAGCCGGAAGAAAAACCGGAATATAACGGTGTACAACTCATTAATTCCAAAGTAATCACCTCCTATCTGCGACAACTATTACGCAATGACCTCCAATATGCCCCTTTCGAAATGGTTGCTATGGAACAAGCTGTTTCCGAAAAGATAACTATTCAAACTGACCTAGGTCCCTTCACAGTTCGCTTGGGCGGAACCATAGACCGCATGGATGCCAAAGAAAGCACATTACGGATTGTTGACTATAAAACCGGAGGAAACCCCAAGACACCGGCTAATATCGAACAATTGTTCACCCCTTCGGAAACACGTCCGAACTATATCTTCCAAACTTTCCTGTATGCCTCCATTATGTGCCGGCAACAAACATTGAAAGTGGCTCCTGCCCTGCTCTATATTCACCGGGCAGCTTCCGATAGTTACTCACCTGTTATAGAAATGGGAGAACCCCGCCAGCCAAAGATACCGGTCAATAACTTCACCTTTTTCGAAGACGAGTTCCGCAAGCGATTACAAACATTATTAGAAGAGATTTTCAGTGAAAACGAACCTTTCACTCAAACAGAAGATATTAAAAAGTGTAGTTACTGCGATTTCAAAGCAATCTGCAAACGATGAGCATAAATATGATAATGATTGAATAAAAAATGAACGGTGAATGCTGCATACAAGCACAAAACATTCACCGTTCATGATTTATAAATTACCGTTTCATATTCTATTTTTCCAGTAATGGAATTGAGAAACTAAATGTAGATCCCTCTCCCTTCTTTGAAGTAAACCAGAGTTTACCACCATTCTTGATAACAAAGTCCTTACACAACAACAATCCGAGTCCTGAACCTTCTTCGTTATTTGTACCGAAGGTACTAAAGTGCGTATCCGTATGAAGCAACTTCCTCTGATTTTCTTCATCAATGCCGCATCCGCTATCTTTCACACTAACGATTGCCATACCGTCTTCCTCAGCCAACGATACCACCACTTCCGCCCCCTCATTGCTAAACTTGATAGCATTACTAATCAGGTTACGGATTACCGTTTTAACCATATCAATATCAGCACGAACAGCTACATCTGCAACAGGTACATCCTGCACAATCTTAATATTCTTCAAGCCGGCTACCATTGTAAAGATCTCACTTACCCCCTCTACAACTTCTACCATATTGATATCCTGATAAACCACCTTCAATTTGCCAATCTGGCTTTTCGTCCATTTCAGCAGATTATCAAGTAATGAAAATACATCTTCAGTAGTTTGATTCGCCATTGTAAGCAACTCATACATCTCCTCGCCGATTGTTTCGCTCGGCAGGTTCAGAATCAACATATTCAGTACCATTTTGATAGACCCCATTGGCGAACGTAGGTCATGCGCAATCACAGAATAGAGTTTATCACGTCCCATAATTGTCTTACGTAATTCCTCTGTTTGTGCAACAATAATTCGTTTAGCCGCCACTAGAGAAATCTGATGTGTTACACGAATTATCAATTCTTCCTTGTTGAAAGGTTTCGAAATAAAATCATTACCTCCTACTTGGAATCCTTTTACGATGTCCGCCGTACTATTCAGCGCAGTCAGAAAAATAATAGGAATTTCAGACATTTCCGGATCTGCCTTCATCTGTTGAGCCACTTCAAATCCACTGATATCCGGCATCATTACATCCAGCAACACCAAATCCGGTTTTTCCTTCTTCACCTGTTCCAATGCTTGCGTGCCGTTACCGGCAGTTACAATATTGAATTTCTCATTAGTCAAAAGGACCTTCAACAAAAGGACATTTGATATTACATCGTCCACAATAAGGACTTTATATTCAGAAGGATTTATTTCCATATTCATAATTATCTTATTTTATGCATCAGACAGTTTTAAAATATTCAATCATACGCTTCAGCCCGTCTTCCAATTCAATAGTAGGCTGCCAGCTGAGTTTTTCTTTTGCCAGTGTGATATCCGGCTGACGTTGTTTCGGGTCATCATCCGGCAACTGCTTAAATACAATTCTCGAAGAAGAACTGGTCATACGAATTATTCTCTCTGCCAATTCCAATACGGGAAACTCATTTGGATTTCCAAGATTCACAGGTCCCGTAAATTCATCTTCCGTATTCATCATTCGTATCATCCCTTCAACCAAATCATCAATATATTGGAAACTACGTGTCTGTTTCCCGTCTCCATAAATAGTAATATCTTCATTATGTAGCGCTTGTAAAATGAAATTAGAAACGACTCGTCCGTCATTCGGCAACATCCGTGGACCATACGTATTGAATATACGAATAATCTTCACACGCACATTATTCTGACGATGATAATCCATAAACAAAGTTTCCGCACAGCGTTTTCCTTCATCATAACATGATCTGTATCCTACCGGATTCACGTTTCCCCAATAACTTTCCGGTTGCGGGTGAACAATTGGGTCTCCATATACCTCACTGGTAGAAGCCTGCAATATTTTAGCATCCAATCTCATTGCCAGTCCCAACATATTAATTGCTCCCATTACAGATGTTTTGGCAGTCTGAATCGGGTCATGTTGATAATGGATAGGAGATGCCGGACAAGCCAAATTATAAATCTCATCGACTTCAGCAGAATAAGGGTAAGTGACATCGTGTCGTACCACCTCAAAATGATGATTATCCATCAAATGCATGATGTTATCTTTTGATCCTGTAAAAAAATTATCAAGGCATATCACGTCATGACCTTCGTTTATAAGCCGGGTACAGAGATGAGAGCCAATGAATCCGGCTCCGCCACTAACCAATATTCTTTTCATTATATATTTTTCTATTGTTTACTAAAGAGACACTGTCTCTCCGTTTTGTTTATGGACACAAATGTAACCGATTTGCTCAAAATATACAATTTTAAAGAAGGATATTTTTGAAAAAAGATTAATTAAATAGTTTCACTTTCCGAAACAACTCATCACTGAGAAATGTTTATAATACTAAAGAACAACTTATTCAAACTGTTATGATAACAAATGACCCGAATACAAACCTGATAGAAGCGATGAAAGAAAAGCTTCCACTCAAAGGAAAACTGGCAGATATGTTAATGGATACTCTCTATATAGGCAAAGAAGCCGTATATAGAAGGTTACGTGGTGAGGTTCCTTTCACTTTACAAGAAGCGGCTCTCGTTTCGAGAAAGTTAGGGATATCTCTGGATAAAATTATAGGAATCAGTTTCAAATCCAATGCGATGTTTGATATGAATATTGTAGATTACGATGACCCTTTCGAAAGCTACTATAATATATTATATAAATACGTCAGACTAATTAATACACTGGAAGACGATCCGAATTCTTCTTTGGGAACTTCTTCCAACATCATTCCACAAACGCTTTACCTGAAACATGACCTTCTGGCAAAATTCCGTTTATTCAAGTGGATGTATCAGAATAAATATATCCAATGTAAAAGTTTTGAGGAACTGGAACTTCCGCAGAAATTGATTAATATCCAAAAGGACTATGTGGATATGACAAAGCATTTCCATTCTATTGATTATATCTGGGACAGTATGATCTTTCAGCACCTCATCAACGATATCCAATACTTTTCCAGCATTCATCTTATTTCAAATGAAGCTAAAGAAGATATCAAGAAAGAATTATTCCTCCTGACAAACGAACTGGAAGATCTTGCCACTAAAGGTAAAACAGAGAATGGTAACACAGTTCGTATCTATGTGTCGCATATTAATTTTGAGGCAACGTACAGTTATGTAGAAACTAATAACATCCAACTAAGCCTGATACGCGTTTACTCCATTAATTCTCTGACCACAATGGACAATGAAATCTTCTGTAGCTTAAAGGAATGGATTCAGTCTTTAAAGAAATTCTCCACCTTGATTTCTGAAAGCGGTGAAATGCAACGTATCCAATTCTTCAAACAGCAGAGGGAAATCATTGATACTCTTTAAATTCATTTTTTTCGTAAAACAAAAAGATGTAAAATCCATAATTACAATAAATGAAAGTAGATAAAATACTTATCTACTTTTTTTCATTATATGTCCGTCACCCCTATCTGTTATATTTAATCAGAAAATTCACTCCTGTCTTATACCTGTTTTTCCACACAAATCTTTCAAATACAAACTTTAATTTTGCATTAAATGTATCACGAATATTATTCATATTAAAAACGAAGAACAAACAATGAAAAATGGTATTTTGAATGAATTGATTGCAGTTATGAAAGAAAGAGTTCCGCAAGGACAAAACCTTGCCAGCGTCCTGGCGGATATCTTGTTCATGGGAAAAGAAGCTGTCTATCGTAGACTAAGAGGGGAAGTTTCTTTTTCTATCGAAGAAATAGCTACTATATCTTCCAAATTAGGAATTTCTATCGACCAAGTTGTTGGTAGCCATCATTCCAATAAAGTTACTTTTGATTTGAATCTCCTCCATTCGCCTAATGCGATAGAGAATTATTATGAGATTCTCAATCGTTACCAACAGATATTTGACTATGTGAAAAAAGATAGTAGTACAGAGATATACACAGCCTCCAACCTCTTGCCTTTCACACTTTATTCTTCTTACGAATATTTATCCAAATTCCGCCTTTGTCGGTGGCTATACCAGCACGGGCAGATTAAAACTCCCCATTCCTTATCGGATATGCGTGTAGAAAAACGAATAGAACAGGCGCATAAAAGATTGAGTGAAAGTGTGAAACAATGCCCGAAAACTTTTTTTATCTGGGACACTAACATTTTTCATTCATTCGTCAATGAAATCAAGTATTTTGCCAGTCTGAATCTCATAACACCGGAGGATGTACGTCATCTGAAAGAAGAACTTCACCAATTGCTTTCACTTATCGAACATCTGTCAAGTAAAGGAGAGTTTAGTAATGGCCGAAAGGTATATTTCTATTTGTCTAACATAAACTTTGAAGCTACTTATAGTTATATCGAAAAAGCAAATTATCGAATCAGTCTGCTACGGGTATATTCTATCAATTCAATGGATTCACAAAGTCCGCATATCTGTCAGATGCAACGTGACTGGATTCTGTCTTTAAAACGTCACTCCACTCTAATTTCTGAAAGCGGAGAAGCACAACGCATCGTTTTCATGCAGAAACAGCATGAAGTTATTGAAGCTTTATAAATAACGAAGGGGTTAGGTTGATAATAACCCGGCCCCTTCTAATTCTCCCTCTGTCTAACTCTTTCTATTAGAAATCTCCTTCTGTCTGCGAATACACAGTCCAACCATTAATGACAATTTTCATTGCAAGCCATGAACCAGAGAGAAAGAAAACAATATGATAATTACTTTGGCGATCAAAATATTCCTGTATTCCGATCTTTTTATCCTCCATATTAGTCATAGCAAGATAATCAATCAGGTTGATATCAAATACCTTATTTGACGTCGACTTTTCCGTAATCACCAGACGAGTTGTTCTATCTTTCATCAGCCGCATTGTGTTCAAGTCTACCGAAGCAGAAAAAGAATTCAACTGATTCATATGATAAGGACGGAAACTCAACACATCATCATCCAGTAAGGAATTATCATGTCCCAAATATCCGTTAGACTCACGAATTTCATAATCATAATCATTCATCTTTAATTCCCAGTTATTCGCATAACTCTGGAAAATAAAACGCACCCTTTTTGTATCTTTTATAAGATTAATAGTCTCTGTCTGATGAATTGTTCCTGTAAAATTTACATTGATAATCTCACCATACCAAAGCGTTTCCAATTCTTTGTCAATAATAAGAGACTCCTCACGCTTCAACTGCAATTTCAAATCTGTAATGGTAGAAGTCCCGGGAATTAACGAAGTAATATCGTATGAATCACGTGCACCTGCCCATGCTACAAACTGATACTCCCCCACCGGCAATGCTACCTCCATCAGATAATTACCTGTCGATAGCGAACCACCTTCTTCTGCCTGTTTGAATAAAAACTTCCCGTCTTTATCAAAAACATAAAGTTCCACTTTATCGACTTGCGTATGGAAAGCATCAGCAAATTCCATATTATAATCATATTTGAACTTTACAGACAAGCGACATTCCGGCAAATCTTCTTTAAAGCTATCGCAAGAAACCATTGCCCAGGAACTAACAATGAGAATCCCCAAGGTAACACGGCATATAAGGCTTTTTAGGTTCATATTTCTATTCTTCTAATTTCTATCAAGCTATAAATTTTGAAATTATTGATAGCTCTCGATTTTTCTTCCTATTGTTTGTTTTAAAGGTAAAGAGAGCGTCCCCTCTTTACCTCAAGTCGCAATAAAACAATGAATATAAAATTACAGAGGTTCAACTTGCGAATACCAAGTCCATGGATTAACCTCAATTTTAATGGACAAATAACGGTCTTCTTCTTCATCCGGTGTAATCGGGTCCGGATCCGGAATAGAAGGATAGCCAGGATTATCAATCTTATTTACAGTAATATCATATACCGAATTACGGACTACACCAAACTCACCCAATTTATTCATTATAGTGGGACTATCATCATGTTTAATCATAATTTTGTAATAACAAATACCTTTTGAGTAATATTCAACAGTTTTCAGAGTCTTGCCACCTGCACTTTTTGTGGCTATTTTTCCTGCTAATGCTGCAAACTCATCTTTAATGTCTGAAGCCATCTGCTCCGGAGTTTTAGCATCATCCTTAGCAGCGGGAATATTTACCGGATTAAGAGTATCATCACCTTCGCCAAGTGCTTCTATAAATTCGTTGTAAAGGTCTGTTATTCCCGTTGGATATTCGGCCGGTTCACCAGATTTATATTTACGAGTCAATTCTTCTTCAATATACGTTAAAACAGAAGCCGGAGTATAAAATACACCATTCATATTGAACCAGTCCTCTCCATTAAGCAAAGTCACCTTAGACTCATCTTGATTCTTAATTGTTGTAGGAGCATAAAAAACCTTCAACAATACATGTGTTGTATAAGCATGTACATTATAGCCTTCCTCTTGTGTATTTTCCAAGCAATATTTAGCAGTGGCCAGATCATTCCATGTGATAGAATTTGTAGCGGACGTTACATAAAAATAATTTAAATCATAATCTGAATGATTAGTAGAAGATACCCACTTACCAATATTACTATCTTCATAATTCGGGTCTTGTCTATATGAACCAATGCTATACTGATCATATGGAGTCCATGAATTCATTGCTGTCTTAATTCTCTTAGACGCAGGAAAAAACTTCTTATTGGTTACATTCAAATACCATTTAGTATTAACCTTATCAATAGTGGCGTTGTCACTAAGATCATCATCATCACCGCTATCAGCTTTTACGTATACACGTACTTTAGCCGATATACGATCAATTCTAATAGTCAGAGGCGAGTTAGTAGCTGCTATTGCAGTACTGTATAAGGCTAAGTTCTTCGCAGTCCCATCACTTTCCGAGGGTTCCAGATCACCTTTAGCGTTTGTCATAACAAACCCACCGGATTTGGCAACACCTGTAGTAACTTCTGCTTCCGTTGAAAGTGTTACAATCTCATTTACATCTTCATACTTATCACCTTCCTTAATTGTCCGGGCCAGATTCTGCGGGTTAGCAATGATTAATACAGCTTTAGACGTAGAAGGTACCTTAAATGCACTCGTTCTGTTGGGCAAATTATTGATATCTTCATCACTAAACGTTACAATTTTTGTTACTACACTTGTGTTAATATGCCCATCAAAGAATACAGCTTTTACGGCAGTAATATTACTCTCATCAGCCGTACCATTGTCCTGATTCGGAGTATTCAACGCACGCGTTTTAGTTGATTGGACACTTAACGCAACCCATGCATCACCATCTAAGTTCACTACATCATTATTATCCTTCCCACCAGGAACGATGTCTTCATTACTACAAGCAGCAAATGCAATAGCAGCAAGTGCCAACATAAAAAAATTCTTCTTTTTCATTGTTTCTACAATTTAATAAAAGCGTTTGTAATTAATTTATTTATCCCTATTTTTAATTCTAAATTCAGAGGCATTAGCCTTCTTTCTAGTTAATTCTTCCAAATTATATCCGGCAACTTTGAGTCCCGATTCGTATGCGACATTTAAATATTCTTCCGCATGTTCATATTCCCCCTTCAGTAACATTAATACTCCCATTGCGTTGCTATACTCCGGTAATTTTTTCATCGAATCTACCATACTCAGACAGCGTTCGGCAGAAATAAGATCATTGCGCGAAAGAGCAGCAGTAGCTGCATTTATATTCGCAATCTCATCCTTCGGATACATCCGGACAGCCGTTTCAAACACATCGATAAACTCTTGTGAACCTACCGGATAAGTATTAGCCACCAGAAACATTTCATTCAGGCTCAGGTTCTGCGGGCGTCTCTTTATTTCCTCCTTTGCTTCATCCACATTAAAATTCCTGACCTCATAATTCACTCTACAAATAGCTATACGCAGACTTGGAAATATATATTTCAACATATATCGATAGGGTACTCCCCCACGAAGCTGCATAAGTTTTGTTTCTCTCCCTTTTTCAATAGGTATATCCCGGATAATATCCAATACTTCATCTTTATACTCTATTTCCATTGTATCCAGTGCTTTTTCCAAACCGTCCCAGTTTTCACCACCAAAAATGATGTAATATTGATTTCTCGGGAAATCATATTTGGAAGCCAGATAATCACGCAAAGCCATGGCACGTCCTTCGGACAGACGTTTGTTAGTCACTAACGTTCCTTCCGGAGAAGCATAGCCGATAATATCCAACCGATTGACCTTCACATTCGGATCCGACTTTAATTCATCAATCATCTTCCTGATTTTAGCCAATTCTTGAGGGTTGTTCATATACTCGGGACGGATATTTATCCTATTCAACTCAAAATCTAAGAAACATTCCGCTTGTATGTCCCGCTGTTTGATTTCTTCAGCCTTCGGCTGCAAATAAGCGAAATGGGGGGTTACGACGTAAGGCAGTAATACACGTTCAAGCGTAACTTTATCCACCAAACGCTCTACGTTCATCGATTTTATCTCACCGCAACCACACTCGTCACGTTGCACATCCAAACGTGCATTTTCCATCCATGGTTCGTAACGCACCATATACCTATATGGAAGAACACCATTTTTCACCTTACTTCCTTTTTCTACCGCATAAGGTTTATCATAGTTCTTCTTTTCTTTGATACTCATCACCGCAAGCCAACGCTCGTAAGCCAGATATTCATCACGTCCTTTAATAGAGACTTTCGGAAGATTCAGCATACGTTCGGGAGCCACCAACTGTGGGATAAAATCCACCCCGCGAGTAGACTTCACTTTTACATCTTTCAAATCAAAATCAATATCAATATGAAGAAAATCTCCTTTCTGTTCCAGCTGTATCGGTTTCACAGTGATAGTACCGTCATAAGAA
Source organism: uncultured Bacteroides sp. (assembly GCA_959606905.1). Next base: position 83,326 of record CAUHML010000005.1, read on the forward strand.
CGAGTCTGAGCTGTAGCCGGAACCATGTCCAAGCACAAAACAGTCAGCAGACATACAGCGCAATATATATTTCTTTTCATCATGATTATACTATTTAATGACATAAATAAGTGACACACTAGCCTTTGTCGGTCCCAAGTAATTCTTACTCGTATCCTTCGATTTTGTACCACACGTTGTGCAAGGATATTTTTCGTATGCAATATATGCATACCCCAATCCTAAGGACGCTTCAATACTCCAGCGTTTTTTCAATATCCACGAATGCCCTACCGAGAATCCCGCACCATACAGATGTCCCTGATAACGGTTTTGCTGCATATTCCCACTCACAAAAGACCAGTCGGGCCAGCCCCCTATATTGAAATCAGCATAATGACCATGTAGTCCGATAAATGTTCGGTTAAAACGTTCGCAGAACCAGTAACGAATCTCCGGTTGAATCCCCCAATGGCGGAGACGTCTGCCGTTATCGGGTTTCCACGGGTTGTAATTAACCGGTACATCCAATGTCCATTTACGTGCCAGCCCGAATTCTAAACCAAGATTCATGGTAGCGGTAGCATCATATAACAAATTACTTTTCAACGTAACCTTTTGGGCGTAGCTTTCAAGAATAAAACACCCGGACATTAATAATATGAGTATAAGAATCTTCTTCATTTATCTTACATTTACTGTTTTATATGCCCAATTGAGTAATATCAATCTTGATACGTTGCATAGTACTACCATTTACAGATGATCCGTTGGGTATTATTGTTGTCAAATACACAATACCACTTCTCGAATCAACACTGTTATTAGGCAATATCTCAATAAATATCTTTCCGTCTTCCACAATGATATGGTCCGTATTATCTCGATGAGTCATTGTTGACGGACGTAATTTAATCCAATCTTTAGGATTATCATCACCATCTTCTATGTACCCGGTCAGGCAAAAATAGTTTATCTCTTTGGCCGCCGGATTATGATTATAAGCAGGCATATACTTAAATATTCCTCCGGCAGCATCCACTGCATCTCTCTGTCTAATGTGTACCTGTTTTTCCAAATTTCCTAGTTTTAATATTAATGCATTTATTATTTTATTATCAAGATCCGTTTTGGTAAAAATATATCTTGATCCGTTTCGGTATATCTTTATCATCTTCCAGAGGTTCTTTCGGATTCTTTATAGTCGTAAGATAGACAACGGCATTTCTTGCGGAAGAAGCTGATGCTATATCTATATCAATTATTCCGTCACCGACTTGAATACTATTAGGATCGCCACTAATGCCACCATACTTATTTTTCATCGTAATCCATGATATATCTGTATCTGTTTTAGCCGAAAGAAGATAATAGTCAAAATCATAGATACCTGAATTCTGCGTATAATAATTTACGACCATTCCTGCTGCAGGAATAATATCCTTTCTTATCACGCTGACCTTCTGTTCAATGTTACCAAGTTTTATATTAATGCTCGAATTGTCAATACTACCGGTAGGAAGTTTGACTACCACATCCACAGTGAACGGTGTATTCGGATCCGAGGCAGAAGATATTCTTTGGGATGCCGGGGCAACAATAGTCATCGTACCATTCGTCACTCTTATATAATTGCTCTTATCGGAAAACTTATGTGCATAAGTACAATTTGTTGTCAACGTAAAAGCAAGATATTGATGTTCTGAATTGATATCATCATATATCATACAAAGCCGATTGCTTACAGCAAGGTAATATTCGCTATTGGCTTTAATCTCAAAAGAAGAAAGGTCTATTATTTCAACTTTACATTTCAAAGCCAAGTTATTGGGCTCAGCCAAAAGAGCATCAGTATAGCTGCCGAACCCAGGAAAATTGGCCGATATTATTGTAAATCTGTATTCATGATTACGCTTGATGTCTATATACTTGAGTTCATCATCAGCGATCGCTATCTTATAATAAGATTCCAGCCCTTTATAAAATGCACGTATTATCATATAGGCACCGGTTCCGCTTTTCGCTTCATATACATATATAGGGTCAGTTACATTAGCCGTTGCAGAAACAAAATCCTCATTTGCATCATTTCTAATATAATCTACCATACTTGCCGCAGTTTCCAAATTGCCGGAAAGATTATGCAATACTGTATTTTTATTCATATTGTACACCGAATGTATCCCTAATAAGGTGAAATCAGCAACTGTACTTTTTACTACAATCTTGGCTACCGCACGTGTTAGTTCCAAAGGTACAGTAGACGTACCGATTTTCGTATTTACGTTAATTCCCTCAGTAGCTTCATACAAATAACTCATCGGCAACATCTTGTTTACGAATGGCGGAGCATTAACTACAACTCCGGCAGTCATTGGCATAGCTGAAAGCAAAGCTGTCACATTAGTAAGCGTCTTGTTTGTGAACAGGTCATTAAAATTGTCAACCGAAAAGTCGTAAGACATACTGCCCACATAAAATTTATCCTGAGGATTAGCCAATATCAATACCCATGATTTGCCGCTCTGTGGTCTAAGCAAAACATAACTTTTATTTCCAACATTAATATTTGCCTGTGCCGCTTCTGCAAATACCGCATTGCCAGCCGTACCGTCGCCACCAGTAAATACAAGTATCCAGGGGGCTTTGTCTACATCATCTTCCAGCGCTATTGCCCTGGACACAGGAGTATCAAATGACCTTAACCTTGTAAACAGTTCTATGCTGACTTGCTCAATGTTTTCGGTCTCCGTAGAGTAAAAATCTTCTTCCTTCACACAAGAAATCATGCAGAGAAGCAACCAAAGGATTATATATATATTAATCTGTAACCTCATTCTCTATTTATTTCTAACACATCTCAAAGACAACCCGTTTTTAAATGAAGTGCTCACAGGTGCTGTCCCTTCATAACTTAATTCTATATTCCACACAGAACTCCAATCAACATAATCAGCACCTTCCGGTTCAGGGATATCAGCCGCTGATGCTGTCATATAAAAGCCGGCACTAGGATGTTCCAATACCCCCGCTTCATTTGCTCCTCCCACACCGTAATTCCGTCTGCCTGCGGAAGGAAAAAACAATGACTTAACTCCATTGAAAAAAATACATCCCCAATATGCGGCATTCGCACTTTTTATAGTAACTCCATATTGTATCAAATCACCATTAATCAAATTCTGCTCTATGGGACGTCTATCAAAATACCCGTCTGCATAGAACCCAAAAGTCATATTATCAGGAAGAGTTACAGGAGCATAATATGAAGGAGAACTAGCTTGAGTTCCAGACTCCGGACTAACCGATTTATACCCTTGGTTACCGTCACCTGTCATCGGATTTTTAAATATGGATGCTCTCCATTCTGATGCCTCCGCTTCCGTAGTTGTACTGTTATGTGAAGCCACTAATCCTCCGGTTATGCTACCATCATTCGGTCGATGATAACCTTCAGGACAAATTTCCAGGTTTGTACTATAGCTTTCTGACGGAATTCCGTTATCCCATGTCAGATACTGATAGTTTTTGTAATAGCTCCATCCCCAGCCTTCAAGCCCAATCGCATTCATGCCAGGATGTGGATTCAATGCCCTATAGCCAAGCGCGTTATATGCCTCATCCATTTCTGCATCTTCGGGAGAACTACCATAATCTCCTTCTTTTAGTCGCCCCCATTGGAAATGTGCCCCTGCTTTTGTCGGGAAATCAACTTCCGAAGCATTATTTCTATTCACAACGATACTAAAATCGTTTGTCATCGGAGTAGCCAGAAAATTTTTGTGAGTCATATTGTAAACAGCAAATTTTCTCGACCCTACCCGTCCGGGATATAAATAATCCGGGGTTTCTCCCTGTCTCAAATAAAGAGTTGCCTCTACAGGCTGATCCCCCCACCCCCATAACCAATATCTCAATTTCACAGTCGCATACCTTGGAGTAGCCGGATCAGGATTTGTTTCTGTCAGTCCGATACGGAAGTAAATACGTCCTTTACCGGAAACATTCTTGCCATCCTCTCCTTTCTGCAAATTGGGTGTTACACGGAAATTTTCAGCAACTCCCGGATTAGCCGTTCCGACATTAGGATCAAAACTGGGAGTAGTGCTCAGGATTACCATATTATCAGGGTCTTCATCTACTCGCGCACTCCAATTTACTATCGTTACGGCATCTGCCCCTTCTCTGGCAAGCTGTCCCGTAATGATGCGCTCTCCACACTGGTCATTTTTCCAAAAAGCTCCGGCATATCCTGTTGCTCCATTCGCCGGATTTACAGCCGGATGATAGAATTGAAGACGTGTTCCATTTTGTTCTATCGTGACAGTAATATCCCTTTGCAAAGCATTACTGCCATCTGTATTTTCAGCAGATAACGTCAGTTTATATGTACCGGTCAGATTTGGAGACTTCTTTATATAGTCAAATATCTCATCCTTTATCAACCATCCGTCAGCCAGAAGGTCCATATATCCCGTCCCCTCTTGTCCGTTGGCGGCATACATAAACCGTTCAGGAGCAGTAGTCCAGTCTGTTGTACTTTGAGCTACCAAGCTATTAAAGATACGGTTAGTTTCCACTATCTCACCGGTTGTTACATTATACACTTCGGGCAGTACTCTGACTACAGGCATGTTTGACGAAAATGAAATCCGAGCACCATTAAAATCGGTTATCGACACTTTCGTATGTGAAACATTCAGTATGCGCAAGTCATCTATATTCCAGTTATTATTTTCATCCGTCCACTTGGAAGCTTTGATATTTACCTCCAACGGTTCTTTTACAATTCCCTTGAATGACAACATTGTATTTATCGGCAGGCTATAATTCACCGGTTCCGAAACAATCTTCAGTTCACAAGAAGGGCTATAGTGGTTTCCCATATCTACAGTGAGTACCACAGCCTTCGCCTTGTCCTCTGTCACCTCCAGTTCTTTGGCAGGTAAAATAATCCGGTTTACTCTCTTTGCCCATACTCTCCCCTCAGTAGGAGTCTCAGCTGAAAAATAACTTCCATCCGTATCCTTTTTAAAAGTACGTATATTACTCTGCCCTATCGCTCCCTGATAATTGGTAGTAAGAGGTACCGCATCCGGAATGTTTTGAAATATAAGTCCGGAAAAAATATCCTCCAGTTCATCATCTGATTCCAATACAACATCTATCCTCACTGCCAATCTTTCAAGAGCAAGTTGCAATATAGTTACTTCCGTATTGTCACTCAATCGGGCCCCTTGCCCGTTGGATAAAACAGTGACCTGTTTAATCTCCTGTTTCATGGGTATAATTTGATCGGACGTGAAGAAACGTTCAGGATAGGCGATATTATCTAAATCACAATAATTGGAAATACTCTTCAATTGATTTAAAACGGGGATATTAGCAGGTTCATTAGCAAGAAAAACAAAGTCATATGTTCCCGGATTAATAGTATGACGTATAATATCACCTTCTGATGCAGTATAGCGCACATTGGTAACAATATCTTTAGTTGTTTTATCAAATGCCAGTACACGAAGGGTTTCAACGATATAGTCATCAGGATCCGTTCCCAGATGTGTATTACCCTGCACTCCTATTCCTCTTATCGAAATAAAAGTACTTTCCGTTTCATTATTATTTGTAAAAGTCTCATCAATACAAGAAGAAAAAGACAGTAATAATAAAAAGCAAACTAAACCTATATAAATTCTACTCTCACTAACAATCATTCATTTATCTCTTTTAGCCAATTCCAAAACATACTTAAATTTCATATTGCAAATTTCGGAATATTAAAGGAGATACAGAATTGTATTCATTTCTGTTACAGATAATCCGAGTCTGAAAACAAGACTATTAATGTGAACTACAAATCAGGGGATTACGGAATATAAAATAAAAAGTGGTAATCGGAGATATTTTTTCGACATTCGCATATTTCTCAAAACAACAGTTTCGAATATCAAAATAAAGAGATAGGAAAATACTAATAGATTTTCATATCATTTAGATACAATCCAGGCATAAATCAGACAAGAGAAACGACTATTTTACACAATAAAAAAGCCGAAAACTTATATAATCTATGCCTAAATGGTAGAATGTTCAATTTTTGTATATAAATAGCTATCAGATTATAACGTTTTTCGTTCCGTTTCTGTGGGTGCTACTTCATCCGGAATACTAAATTCACGATTAGCAAACAAATCAGCAAGTCCTGAAATTTGCTTCAGGCGCAATAATTCATCACGATCCATACCGATATTCTTCATAATCCATTGATCGGACATACCTGCTTTGTCAAGTTCCGCAACGATGTTACACATCAATTCTATATTATGCATCCCACGAGCGCGGTTGTGACGTATAGTAGAACTCATCCGGTTCGACAAATCCTTGTCAATCACCACAATCGGAAGCAGCCCGTTTTCACGTTTATAAATTCGCTGCGAAGTCTTCAATACCGTATAGCGATGATAACCATCCACTAGAATATAACGGTCTTCCTCTTTATTATAATAACATACACATGGCATTGTAAAGCCATCTTCCCAGATAGAAAGTTCAAGTAATTTCATTTCGGGCGGTGCAACGACGTTCGGATTATAATCGTTTGCATATACTTTTTCTACGGGCACCGCTTTTACCTCGTAGACAGGACTTTTATCTACACTCATGATACTATAATTCTATATTGTTCCATTATTTGACTTCTCTTACTCATTTCTTCCTTTGTCGGTGAAAATCCCATATACTTGCATGCATGATCATTTTTGAGGATGCAAATACACATCCGTTTATACGTAGGTATTTCTTTAAACTCCGGAATATCTATATCATCCTGATATTCCATACGTACCGGCTTCTTTAGTGTTTTGTAATTACTGTTATCCATGACAATTATCGGTATTTTGGCATCAATTAACTTCCGGATAGTAGCGTCACTCAGGCAACCGCCTTTTGTCCGCCAAAAATTTACACTTACCGACAGTTTCCGGAGATAATTCTTCCGTGCCCGTTCCGGCAAAGTAGACAACAAGAAATACATAAACTCACGCCATGTATACCCTTCTGGCAGCTTCACTGACTGCCACCCCATTGCGTGGGTACCACCATACATACCTGTAAAGTTAACCCCGTTCACTCGTCCTACCATCTTGCCCCACGTATTGGGATCAAGTACCCGATAGAGCTGAAGACTCTCTTGTGCTTCATTGATAAAAGGACTTGCTACACGCTGACGCTCCAGATTGACTCCCGCCCGATAATAAAGGTCATATAGCACATTATAATCCCACTGGAATTTTCCGTTAGCCGTCCACACATCCGTTGTTTTCCAGTCATAGATAGGATAAGCATTATAAATGTCATTTCCCACTTTCGAAGTCCATTTATACTTGTGGTACATCTGAAATTTACGACTCATATAAATACATCTCCAACGATTGAAACTCTCCTGCGTACGAATACCGATCAGGCAACAAGTACGCACAGCATCATTCTTATTATGTATCCATTGCGCAAAACGCATCTGAAATTCATAATCCCACATCGTTGTATTATAAAACGGAAAGTCGTCTTTAGTCATTGCCTTTTTAGGCATGGGGCGAACCCATATATTCTTTTTACTATCTTCCCAAGGACGCCAAAAAGACTGATACATAGAAGTGCAGGTAGCTACACGAAAAGGAATACATACCCGGTATACATCCAGAATATCCTTATTAGCTTCCAGTATCCGGTCCACATAGTCAATGGTCATTTTATACTGGATTTCATAATCCATGTGAAAGACTCCAAGACGTATCTTTAGATTATTTTTCCGGATGTAGTCAATACACATATTCAGCAACACCCCACTATCTTTACCTCCGGAAAATGATACATAGATATTATCAAATTCATTAAATATAACTTTCAGTCGCTCTTGTGCTAGTTCATATACATTCTTTGTGCCCGCTATCTTCTTTTTGCCCATAAATCATCTATACATTTTAACATACCGTGTCCACTTTTTATCCATGGATACAAATTCAAATTTCTCAAAGATTTCTTTGTCTTGTATCAGCGTGACAGAGTTAAGTAACCAAGTCTCAGATCCGAATTCAGCAATAACAGCCGGTAACAACAACGACAAAAGCTCCTCCCGTTCTGTCCCCTCTGCCTTCACATAATAATTATTGATTACAGCTTTCTTCCGACCTTTTTGCTCCACCGGAACGAAACCCAACACTTCCTTATCTTCAATTGCAATAAACCAGACATACTCCTCACCCGTCTTAAAAGGGTAATTATTGTTGGCGCGTATTACTTCAGGATCCATAACCAACGGTGCCAAAAGCCGATATAAGTGTTTGTCTTTTCCTTTTAATTGTATTATCTGCATCATATCATTCAAAAATGGACACACAAAAATAAGGAAAAAATATCAATTTAGTCATTTCTGTTCCTAAAACATTTGTTTTTCATGTTATTATCTTTATATTTCGATATTTTTGAAATCATGAGTTCACCATCCCCCTTTCTCGTTTAAAATAAGTCAGCACGGTGGCATAGCTAAGATATTCCCGTCCGGGAACATGTGACCGGCTTCGGAATTGATAACGAGCAAATATAACTTCACATACCAGCTTATATTTAAAAAACAGCTTTAACCTATGCTGCAAATAATCAAATTCACGACAAAGAGATGCAAAGACATTACTTATTTCGGCATTAGGAATCACCCGTGGTTCACGTTTCGATTTCTCTATATGCTCTATTTTATGAAGGACATATTCCAATTGTTCTACTTCTTCTTCTGTTTTCCGCATTGTACATTTCATTTGTTCCAGTTTCTCCTTTTGATGAATACACTGTTCCCGTTTGCGCTGTAAACGTTCTTCTATTACTTTTTTTCCTTGTGATATCATAAAATTTAATTATATACTATTAGTAATACATTGCCGTCAATTAGCGGCTAAAAAAGCCTTTATAAAATCTAATTTCATTTGCAAAGATAGAGAAGATTGTTTAAATAATTAGATTTTTAATTAAAAATATTATTAATAATAGCACTTTTAAATTACCAGTACATCAAAAAAAAGCTTTTTCAGGCAAATTGACAAATTATACCTTTGCCGAAAATTAAATATAGCGAACAATGAAAGTCGAGGATGAAGATATAATGTATTTTAATACATTCTTTTTTTATTATATATATTAGTGGGCCAAAGAGAGGTCGAAGCATAAAATACCATATACTCCCCCTATCTTCTACCACGACGTTTGAGAGTAATCAAAAAAGGTCGCTCAAGGAGGTCCTAAAATGTACCTCCCAAGACGACTGAAATATTTTATATGTATTAAATAAGTAAACTTATGATTAAATCAACAGCAGAAATGCTAAAGAAGGGATATCTCCTTTTCCCTAAAGTATTGTTTGAGGAGCAAATGAAAAAGACAAAAGGTGCGACAGGATACTTCGACGCCTTCATCCTCGTGCTAACTCACGTCAATTACAGCACAACAGAATGTACTGTGAAACATTACACTTTTGAATGTCGGCGGGGCGAATCGGTTATATCCATTGCTCATTGGGCGAAATTATTTGGTTGGAAACGTAGCCGGACACGATATTTCTTCAATAAAATGTATGAAGAAGGGATTATAGAAAGAGTTATTAATCCGTATATCACTCACATACGTATCCCCAGTTATGATCTGCTTGTAGGACAGAAACGTCGCGAGAATGCCCACGAAGAAGCAAATGGAGTTACTTTCGAAGTATTCTGGGCTAAATATCATGAAGTAACTCAAAAGCCGAAAACCAATATCGGCCGGGCACGCCGGGAATGGAAGAAATTGTCTCCCCACGAACGCAGCCTGAGCTTGAAGAATATTGATGAATATTATGACAATCTGACAGATACAAAGTACTGTATGCAGGCTAGTACATATCTATCCGACAAAGCATTCCTGAATGAATATGATTATTAGTAAAGAAAATGAGTGAAATTATAAATCCACAGGATGCCGAACTTGAGGAAATCATACTTGGCAGTTGCCTGATTGAAAGCAAAGCAATCACATTGATTGCAGATATACTACGACCGGAAGCTTTTTATAATGAAAAAAATCTGGAGATTTACGCTACGTTACAAAGTATGTATCGCAACGGACAGAAAATAGATATCATAACAGTCAAAGAAGAACTTGCCCGACGCGGCAAACTTGAATTCATCGGAGGACCTTATACGCTGGCACACATCAGCGGGCGTGTAGCTTCCAGTGCTCACCTCGAATATCATGCACGGATTCTTAAACAGAAATATATCCGTCGTGAAACGATTCTGGGATTCCACAAGCTTCTGGCGTTGGCTGCCGACGAAACCACCGATATAGACGATACATTGGCAGACGCTCATACCCTCCTTGACCGACTGGAAAATGAATGTGGAACTACCGAACATCTACGCTCCATGTTACAACTGATGGATGATACGATTAAACAAATAGAAGCGCGCATCAGCTCCAACAAGAATGGTATAACGGGGCTTCCTACCGGATTCTCCGATCTTGATCGCCTGACATGCGGCTGGCAACCAGGTGACGAGGTAGTCATTGCTGCCCGTCCTGCAGTAGGTAAAACGTCATTCGCCCTGCACCTGGCGCGTGCCGCCGCTTCTGCCGGTTATCACATAGCTATATTCAGTCTCGAGATGCTAGGAGAACGTTTGGGTGACCGCTGGTTACTGGCTGCTACCACCAATGTCAACCCCGACAATGTACGCAGCGGCCAACTTACACCCAGTGAACAGAGGCAACTGCACGAAGCAGCAGCTGAGTTGTCCCGTCTACCTATTCACATTGATGATAACCCGTCAGTGAGTATGGATTACGTTCGTTCTTCCGCCAAACTGCTACAAAGCAAAGGTGAATGCGACGGTGTCATCATTGACTACCTGCAATTATGTGACATGAAAAGTGATCGGAACAACCGCAACCGCGAGCAGGAAGTAGCCCAAGCCAGCCGTAAAGCCAAAATGCTGGCAAAAGAACTAAATATTCCCGTCATACTACTCAGCCAATTAAACCGTAATGTAGAAGGGCGTCCTGACAGTCGTCCTAGTTTGAGCGACCTGCGGGAAAGCGGAGCTATCGAACAAGACGCTGATCTGGTATTGATGCTTTCACGCCCTGCTCTTTCCGGACGTGACACAGACCGTAAAAGTACGTATCCAACTGAAGGACTGGGAGTGATAGATATTGTCAAACACCGCAACGGTACGACAAAAGAACTTTATTTCAGACATGACCCGAGTATGACAAAACTGGAGGACTACGTGCCCGGCATAGCCTGGATGAAAAAGAATACGACTGCCTGACCTGTTTCAACCGACCGTTTGACTTATATAAATCGAGCGGTCAATTCAACGTAAACGACTGTATGTTTACACTAAAACGACCGCTCCTTATTAAGAAAAGAAGTGGTCGTTTTCATTTAAAAGAGCAGTCATTTTACATCCGCATGTTCATGCATGAAAACGTATCCGTCCGGTTCCCCCAAATAACGTACGATAAGCCTGACTTCCCGCGCACTGAACATTTTCATTTTCGGATGAAAATCTCCTGCCATAAGTTCCTCCATTAAGGGCATACAATTACGCATCCAACGACGGAGCTTTGCTACAGATACGGGATTACTCAAATTCGGGAAATACATTCTCGCCAACTCAATCTTATCATAGCATCTCACATAAAATTTTACTTCTTCCATTTTATCCTACTTATTCTGTTATTAATGATATAAAGATAGTGTTTTTTACATACCTCAGCAAGTATTTAGTCAAATAAAATAACCGCCGTTCAATAACGTTCACTGACGTTCATCACCCATTCTCAATATGGTATCTTTGCGGTGTAATCGATTACAGAGATATGATTTAAGAATTAAGAATCAATTAAAAAAGAAAGATTTATGGCACAGAAGTATGTCGTGGTAGAACGTAAAAATCCGTTAAAGCCACAAGAGCCGGCCAAGTTTTATGCAATGGCTCGTAGCAATCGCAGAGTGGATACAGACGAAGTTATCAGTCGTGTATCAGAGCGTTCCTCTTATTCTATCGGTGAGTTGAAAGGATGTATTACTGAGTTTCTGTTGGAAATGAAGAATCAGTTGTCATTGGGTAATATCGTCCTGCTTGGCGATATGGGGAGTTTCCGTGTAACGATTGTTACTGGTAATGCCAGCGAAACGGCAGAGAAATTCAAGGCGGCCACCTGTATCAAAATTTCCCGTGTCCGTTTTCATCCGGGAAGCATGCTTCTGGACATGTGTAAGGCAATGAAATATACACAAGTAAAGAAAGGTGAAGGAAGTGAAGGTGACGACGTTGTAGTACCTGATCCGGATGAAGACAAAGGACAAACACCGGACCCGAGCATATAAAATAACACGATATTTATGCTTCACAGAGTTGCCGGTTTAATGCTGGCAACTCACAAGTCAACTCTATTTTTATAATCTCATTTTTATTTTCAATTATTTAAAATCAAAAGTCATGAAAAAATCAGTTTGGAAACAAATTTTACAAATCTTTATCACGGTAGCCACTTCAATCATCTCTGCCTTGGGGGTAACCTCTTGTGTAGCCCATATCTAAACGAACGAATAAAATGAAAGAGTTAAAAGAATTTTCTTCAGAAGAAGAATATGTGCCACGAAGCATTCAATATATTGTAGTACATTGCAGCGCTACGCGTGCCAACATCCCCTTTACAGAAGAACAATTACTCAAATGCCATTTGCAACGTGGTTTCAAATGCATCGGATATCATTTTTATATCACCAGGGACGGAGAACTTCATCACTGCCGTCCGGTATCAGAGCCGGGTGCGCATGTGCGAGGCTTTAACCGGCACAGCATAGGCATTTGCTATGAAGGCGGACTGGATGAAAATGGATACCCGGCAGACACTAGGACCCAGGCGCAGCGTTTCACACTACTCGATCTGTTAACTATACTCAGGCATCAGTATCCGAAAGCACAAATCCTGGGGCATTATCAACTTAGTGCTTCGATTCATAAAGCCTGTCCTTGTTTTGACTGTCGAAAAGAATATGCAGAATTATAAAAAATATCAACGATCTTCACAGACAGTCGATATAGTGGAAAATTTGCATCAGTCATTATCCTGATGCGAGGGTGTGGTCAAGAAATATATCACTATATAGTTTCCTAACCAGCATAGCTTCAAATATCTAAACAGCTACGGGAAATAGTACTTCACTGCCTCCCATAGCTGTTTTATCTTTATTTTTCCTGCCCATAACCATAGCCATACCCATACCGTTTGCCATAGCCGTAATGTTTGCTATACTTACCATAGCCATAATAATAGCCATATTTTCTTTTCTTCAGGTCTACTCCATTAATAATAGTACAAAGATTAGGCAACTTCTGTTCATGAGACAACTCATTGATCAGTGTATATTCCGCTTTATGAGTATAGTCGGCACGACATACGTATACCGACAAATCAGCCACACGCCCTATCAATAAAGTATCGGTAACCATACCGACAGGAGCTGTATCCAGGATTACATAATCAAAATTGTTCTTGAGCATATCAATAGCTTTATCCAAGCCATCACGAGCCAACAATTCCGTCGGATTAGGAGGAACGGTTCCGCCCGGAAGAATAAACAGGTTCTTATTCACATCGGACGGTTGCACAAGACTCATCAGATCCATTTCCGGATTGGACAGATATTGAGTTATACCTTTCTCCTTGCTCGAAAGACTAAAAACCTTGTTCAATCCCGGCTTACGGATATCAAGACCTACAATCACAACTTTCTTCCCCAAAAGAGACAGGCTGATAGCCAGATTAGCCGAAGTGAAAGATTTACCTTCACCGCTGACCGTTGAAGTCACAAGGATTACTTTCCTGTCATTCTGAAGCATAAACTGGATATTCGTCCGGATGTTACGGAAAGTTTCGCTCATCAGGTTATTCTGGTTCTCGAATACGGCGATAGAACCGTCTTTGGCGTTCTTCTCATTAGTCAATGGGATATCACCCACAATCGGAACACTCGTCAGTTTCTCCACATCCGCATGTCCTTCGACCCTGAACTTCGTCAGGTCAACCAGGAAGATAACGGCAACAGGGATCACAAATCCCAAGACCAATGCAACCAAATAAATAATACCGCGCTTGGGAAATACCGGAATATCATCAGCGATTGCTTCATCTATTATCTTCGCATTATTGGCAGTGGCAGCCAGCATGATGGCATTCTCTTCACGCTTCTGCAACAACATCAAGTACAATCCGGCCTTTATTTCCTGCTGACGGGCGATACTCACATACCGGCGTTCCTGCCCCGGAGCGTCACTGATACGACGCATATAGCGTTTGGCTTCGCGGTCCAGATCAGCTTTGGTTATAAACAGCCCTTGGAGCGTGCCTTCAATGGTAGCCTGCACATTCGCCTTCGTCGCACGGATACTGGTATCCAAATTGACGATAGCCGGATTGCTCTCAGTAGAAGTGCGGAGCAGACGCTTACGTTCAATGAGCATCTCATTATAACGGTCGATCTGCGTGGCAAGGGCCGCGTCCTTCAAGCCGACATTGCTCGGTAACACTTCATATTCACTATGACTTAAATACCTCTTCAAATCCTCCACCAGGCTGATCTGAGTACGGTTTTCCACCTGCTTCTTCTCATATTCGGCATTACCGGATAAAGCGATTTGCGCGTCACTGCTCAAATCCGTTATTCCCGCATCACGCTTGAAAGTTTCCAGGTCAGCTTCCGTGCTCCCCAGTTCCTTTGAGATAATGCCAATGCGTTCATCGATAAACTCCGCCGTTTTCTGCGCAATCTCATTCTTGTCATTATTCGTGTTGCGATTATACATCTCCAGCAACTGATTGATAAAATCCTGTCCGCGACGCAAGCTGGAATTCTTCAAGGAAACCGTTACCACAGAAGTCGTTTGCGAGGTAGGTACGATAACTAAATTTCCACAATATCCTCTTGCCACATTCATGGGACAGCTAATGGTAGCTGTGATATGCCGTGCGCCCTGAACTGAAGAAGCCCCCTCCACAGGGATAGAATCAGTAACCTGAAAGAAAGAAATCGTTCCCCGGTCAGTAGGAAGAATGGCAGGCAACTTTTCGAAATGTTTCTGAATTTCCCTATCATCCATTTTCACGTTCACATCCAAACTGCCCTGTGGCTGTACCACCATTTCAACAACAATGTCTTTTTTCAGCTTTTCCGCTTCTTGCGGAGTCATGTTTACCTGCACCGGAGAAGTCTTGTACAACTCTTTCGAAGGGATGAGATCTTCATCCTTATAAGTCACATAGAGATTCAGATAATTGACAACTTCTTTTACAAGCGTCTTGGAACGCAGCACCTCTATTTCGTTATCTATACTTTGCGAAGAAGTGATTAATCCGCTAAGGCCCAGTTCATCCAAACCGCCCACATTATTTGAGGCTCCTCCTTTCTTATCATCCTTTATCAGAACCGTAGCCGAAATGTTATATACAGGAGTAGCAACATACAAATAAACATAGGCGGCAATCAAACAAGCCACCACCGTTCCTACGAACCAAGGCCAGTGGATCAAGCATTTGAAAAGCAGTTCCTTAATATCTATTTCCATATCCTCCGCTTCGCGCAATTTCTCGTTTGGTAGTTCCTCTTTCATTGTTCCGGTATTATCTTAAAATGTTATACAATAGACTGGCAATGGAAATCAGGATAGAAGTGGCGGAGAACCACAGGCTGGTACTGCTTCCGATGTCCGAATTACGGGCCTTGGCCTTGTTGGGAGTGACATAAATAATATCATTCTGTTGTAACCAGTAGTAAGGTGAAAGAATCGTCTCTGCCTTGTTCAAATCCAAGGTTACAATCTCCTGTCTGCCGTTAGCGTCCTCCCTTATTAATTTAATGTCATCACGCAGTCCATATACGGTCATATCTCCTGCCATGGCCAATGCTTCCAATAAGTTTACTTTCTCATTCGAGATAGTAAAAGTGCCGGGACGGGCAACTTCGCCGATCACTGAAATCTTATAATTCACCATGCGGACAGTCACGATAGGAATTTCCTTTATATAAGGCTTCAACTTTTCTACAATCATTTGTTCCGTTGCCTTCTTTGTCAACCCTCCCACATGGAGTTCACCCAATACCGGGAAGTTTATCTTTCCTTCATTATCCACCAGATATTGCTGCAGAACCGGCTGAGCGGTTGTATAGTTCGAAGCAACATTACCCTGTGTAGCAACTGTCAGATTGAAAGGAGCTGCCAATTCAGGACTGGTACATGACACCACAATGGTCAACAAGTCTTTAGGCATTATCTTCGCATCATACAGCTGTTCGTTCTGAACTCCATGCGATACGGCCTCTGCATCCTGCAGATAGGGTACTTTTTTATAAGACTGACAACCAGTCATCACAAAAGCCAGCAATACAATTAAAAAGAATTTATTCATCTTATTTTTACTGTTATTTATTAGAATTTCTTACCGAAAACAATACAGATAAAGGTCTTTATTAATATTTTAAAATCAAACCACCAGGAGCGATGTTGCAGATAAAACAAGTCATAACGTAAGCGACGTAACATCTTTTCTATCGTATCTGTATAACCGTTATAAAGCGTTGCATACGAAGTTACCCCGGGACGAATCTGATATAAAAAGCGGTAACGCGGATCATGTTCCATTATTTGGTCAATATAAAATTTACGTTCCGGACGGGGGCCTATAAAAGCCATATCACCACAGAAGACATTCCAAAGTTGCGGTAACTCATCCAAATGGTGTTCGCGTAAAAATTTACCCACTTTAGTTAACCTGGGATCTCTTCCGCCTTTATATAACTGAGGTCCCATAGATTCAGCATCCAGTCGCATACTGCGAAACTTATAAATATAAAACGGGCGGCCAAAACGACCGACACGCTCCTGTTTGAAGATAGCCGGGCCGCCATCCTCACGCTTCACCACCAGATAACAGATTAAGAACAATGGAGAAAATATTAATAATAAAACTCCCGCAATAATGCAATCCCCTATTCGCTTTACATTACGTTCAAAAGCATTCATTCCGTCCGGAATGAAGTCCTCACTATACCCCATATTTTTTAAAATTGAAAGAATTACCTTAATACTTTTTCGTATACCAAACTCCTCAAACCGTTTGGCATCATACGGACACAAAAACGGACACATACATTTCTTAAGAATACATGTAAACTGATTAAGCCCATTTGCAATATTTTTCTTTGAAACCGTATTTCACTTTTCGCATATTTCCATCCTCCGCGTCTTGCAGACATAGCACTTCCGCCCCGTACATTGACCAGCACGTCCTGTACATTATACAATTTCACCCCATTCTTTATCATTCTTGCCCACAACCAGTAATCCTCAAACAAGTAAAAATGCTGGTATCCTCCTGCATCAAGCACTTCTTTTTTACTAAACATTACTGTCATATGATTCAACGGATTTTTCAACTGACACATTCTTCTAAGCTCTCTATCTGTTTGTGGAAGCTTCCGATATGAAATTATACTTTGGGGATCATTATCAAATTCAGAAATCCATCCTCCTACAACAGAAACTTCCGGATTTTCTTCAAATACTTTTAATTGAGCTTCAAACCGGTTAGGTAACGATAGGTCATCACTATCCATACGTGCAACCAAATCATAAGTACATGCGGATAAGCCTATATTCAGCGCATTGCCCAACCCCATATTCTTCGCTAACTTTACTATTTTCAAAGTGTTATATTTCTCACAAAAATCGGTAATGACAGCCTCCAGCTCAGTTGTCAATGGACCATCTTCAACCAATACGACTTCTGTAGGTGGCACAGTCTGTTCAAACACACTATGCAAGGCAGATCTTAAATAATCGCTCTGCTCACGTGCATAGACTGAAATCAATACACTGAACTCCTTCATTATATTATAGATTTATAAAACTGAAAATCTGTTTTAAATTTAACATTGGCTCGTAGCCAAAGCGATTTTGCCAAAAACCATATTAGCATAGTCCCTACATCTTCTTAAGATTTTTTCAAGTGTCCTTATACCACTTATAGAACACGTTATGGGGAACTTTATTCCTCAAACAGAAGGACTGCAGAGATTCTCCATGAGGCAAAGCTCACTCTGGTACTGAAAGTAAAACCTTTCAAGTTTGAGCCATTATTTGAGTGCTTACATACAGAGAATTTCATAAATGTAGATATACAGATTGTTACTTACCTAAGAGCAACAAAGACAAGCAACGGTTCTTGCCAATTAGAATATGACACAAGTAGCTTATTATTAAAACCATTATCCACATACCGCATACACATAACCAATAAGGCAGTTGTAGGGTATCAATATCAAGACAGGAAATAAGTAGAGCAATAACAGTTAGGTGGATAGCATAAATACTCAATGTCCCCCATTTTGTATTATGCTGATTTACAAACACATACACCCCATCTATTCCTTGTAGGCATGAAAAGTCCTCTCCGGATGAAGCGTCCACATGTACGTAAAACTCCACATGAGGAGCTTTTAGCCGCTGTATTGTATGAAGCAGCAGCTCCGGGTTTTTATAAGTCAAAAAGAGATAGACAATATTCATATCTTCTATGTTATAGTTTTATCCATTTATCAGAAACAGGGTCTTCTATCGGTGAGTTCATCCACCTTTCGGGCGCGACCACCACCTTCTGCGGATTGCGGTTCAGCCAAGCTCCCCACCAGGAGAAAGAAGAGTTGGCAATGATATTGTGCTGGCACAGGCTCATCAACCGCATATCCACATAGCTTTCCGCACCCTTGTTCCAGTCTACATACACCACCTCCTTCCCCGGCAATAAAGCACGCAGATGGCTTTCGCACCAAGCCATGTCGTTGGAAAAGACACAATACAGCTGCGGATTTACCCGCTCTTCCATGTAGTGTATCGCCCGTTTATAATAGTCCAAATCACAAATTCCCCGAAAAAGCGGATGGTTTACGTAATCCCCGCGGCGGACATGCAATGAAACACTGTCGCTTGCCTGAAGCAGTGCCCCTATTTCCTTGTTCCGCCCGTCGACCGGCTCCGGAAAGGAGAATGCTTCCCAAATAGTTTCCTTCATGTCGCAAAAATATTCCTCATGCTGCCAATAACCGTCATAGTAACAGTCTCCTTTACGTGTTAAAACGGCAGCATCAAAGGAGAAGTTTTTCCGCTCCACGCACATGGTTTTACGTTTTGGCAGAATGTATTTCCCTATTTTCCAGAACCGGTAATTCGGATATGGATATGCCACTTTCAAAATATCCCTCCATGAAGCGACGGGGGCTTTTTGTGCAAATATCCGGTCTACCTCAAAACCATTGTGCAGGGGATAGTTCCTGAAACAGGATGTATCTATCATCACCTGCTCATGAGGGAACCGCTCTTTCAATGAAAGGAACAAGGCATACTGGAACATCTGGTTTCCCAGACCTCCGAGAATTTTTACGATTTTCATTATCTGATAAGTTTTTAAAGATACCAGCGAATCGCTCTATAAATGACACTGACTGTTTTTTTCAGTTTCCCCTTCAATGAGTAATCACGTCCTTTGTTAAAGTAAGGATCAAGTTTTACTTTGTCACGGAAAATAATTTTAGGTGAAAAATCACATGTAATCCACTCTTCCGGGAAACAATATTCGGCAGAAAGCACTTTGCAGTCATGAGTCCGGAAATATTTGTTGATATGGCTTTCATCATGGACTAACGCCACGATACCTTTTTCATAATCGGCATGGATATTCTCCGACAGAGTTTCTGCCATTTCCAAATAGTCGGCAGCTTCTCCTCCGTTTATTCCACCCATATAATAGATATATGGCTTGTCTTCCCGGGGAGGTATATACGCCGATGAATGCTTGTTGCGTTCGTAGGGATAAAATGGCGGATGCTTGAAAGGCTTACGCTTGCCCGGCCACTCTGCCCCTACAAGCTTTTCCCCATTCAGCGGCAATAATTCCTTTCCTACAGGGGCTTTAAACTCCGCATTGCTATTGAAAAAGTAAATATAATCCGTCTTCTCTAATTCTTGTCTCACTTGTAGGAACATATCGAAGCGGAAAAGAGAGTCTGCCGGAAAGCCTGCGTACTCTTTTTTTATCAAGTGTACATTGGCTTCGTCAGACAAAGACATATCATCCGTGAATACATAGTATTCCAATTGGGCAATATCCTTTAGCAGATACTTCTCACACGATTCAAAGAAACCCTTGAAAAATTGGTTGTACTTGCCTGTACATATATATAGAATAGCTACTTTCATACTCTATTGCTTCATTTTATTTCCGTTGACATGTTCTAATATCCACTGTTTGTCATAATGGTCTTGCAATATTACAGGTACCGGCATGGCGATATACTGATATCTGGAATTCAGTATAATGGATCTATAGTTTACGGTATTACACAGAGTTGTCATTATTCCGCACCATAAAAGAATTGTTATAAACCGTTTCCTAACGTAGGAGTGCTGTTCTATTTCCAGTAAAAGGAAAATGCCTATGGTGGAAAGTACAAATGTCAGTCTGTACAGCATTGTCATATTGGAAATGAACATTACAGCCATCCCTATCCACACCGCAGCCATACGCGTCCATCTGCATGAGTGATACTGGGCGACTCTGGTGGGATTAAAGTATTGATATACAAGCACTAATAGAGGAAGAAGAAACAATCTGACACCAATGGTAAGAATAAAACCATAAATAGTGATAGCAGAATTGTCGGAAACGCTGTTGCCTCCCCCGAAATACCAGTCCGCGCGCCGTCCCAATAAGTAACTGAAGTGTGAAATTATAGGAATTAACACAACAGAAAGCAAGCCGAAAAATACGATTGTCTTCCGTTTGGTGGAGCACAGCCAATACAGCAGTACACTTATAGGAATGAAGAATGCGAATGATACATGAATTTGTGTGGCGAACAAGGCAAAAAATAAAGCCGGAAGCCAGGACTTCTTATTGAACACCAAATGCAAGGCGTAAATATACTGACAAACGGCAAAACCGTATCGTACCCCGCTGGTAGTCATGATGAACTCAAAGAACAGATACATGATGCAGAAACGCATGAAGACTTCCCCGTATGTATATTCACGCTCCGATGTTTCAATCATATAATTGAATATGACTGTCAGCAAGAAGAAACTCTCTGTTACTGAAAACAACCGGAGATATTGATATGGAATGTTGCCGTTTACCAATATCCAGTTTACGATAGGGATAAAGTAATCCGCGGACTGCTTGTTCACATACGCATAAGAGAAAGGTTTGTCTAAATAGTGATAAATATTGAGCGAATGCCTGAACAAGTCGGACAATGGAACTTGTAGCCATGCAAGGAATCCTAAGAATAAGGCAAAGAAAAAGTACGCGCTACGCTCTTGCCTATATATTCCCAACAGAATGTAAGGCAACGCCAGCAACGGCGACAGCAAGAACAATGCCGCTACCGTCACCGTATACAGTCGTATATAACCATTATAATACATGATATGAGCTATTACTAATATCCGAACAATGTTTTTTGATGCTCTAAACTGAAATCAAAGAAACTGTACGGAACAAGATGAAACCATTCATCTCTATAAATCAAGACAATGAGTATTCGCAAAACCAATATCGCGACAACCGCATATTTTAATATTTTCAATCGCTTGGCCGCTTCCTCCTGATACAGGCTGTTTATAAAGAGTACAACCGCATATTGCGAGAAGAACATACCGAAGCGGAAAAGGGCTAAAACATGGAAGTGCCCATATGTTGACAATCAATGCTGACAAGGCGAATGAAACATATAATTTGTCCTTTTCAATCTCTTCTTTATATTTGTTGCCGTAAATATAATAAAACAACAGGCACGCAAGTATGAATAATGTATCCAACAATTGCGCCAAGGGAACCGCCTCCCGCTCCATGCCTGTTACCAAGTATTTACTATCACCATAGCACCAATAAAATATATATGACACGGATACAGCCAATGACTGCCTGATTGCGCTATAATATCCGAGCAGGAGTGTACTTGTCATCAGGACAAAAACAGCAAACGCGACATGTGAAGTCGACTTATTCAGAAACCATAACAGGGAAGCGGTCGTTATGAATGAAGTGATGATAATGAGAGAATACGGCTCTTTTGAAATGACCAGTCCTATAATTCTAAGAAATATCTGAAATCCTTCCTCGAAATTAGAGGAAGAGTCAAAAGTGTACCAAGGTGTATTGTCGAATGGCGTGTTGGAGAACAAGTGCCTTACATGTCTGTAATAATGCGCCGTGTCGTTTAATATTGGTAAGTCTCTAAATCCAAAGAATATAAACAGCAGAAGAAAACACATGACGATTTGTGTATTTTTCTGCACCTTTTCTCCTTTAAAATGCCAAGATATATACTCAACAAGCAAAAAGGAGAGACAAAACAGGATTATAACTGACATTTCATTTCGCTATTAAACAACCTTATCCATAGTTTTACCACGTTTTCAGGCATAAGACGTTCCATTGAGTTCATCACATTCATCACATAATCCACTTTAAAATTATCCGCCAAACGTAATACCTTATCAGCATACTTATCCATATCAAACGGCTTCACAAGAAAGCCATTCTTGCCATCCTCAATTATTTCATGTATGCTTTCAAAAGAATCAAAAGCAATGGGTACGCAACCGAATTGCATCGCTTCTGTCAATACAAGTCCCCATCCTTCATGATTGCTAGTCAAACAAAAAATGGAAGACTCTTTGTAATATTTGATAGGATTTGCAAACCCTGCAAACTCTACACGCTGCAATGATAGTTTTTTACTCAATTGTTTCATTTCATTGCTAAATGGTCCGTCACCAACAATCACAAGATTCCAATCCGGTAATTGTTCTTGTAGCTTTTTCCAAACTAACAAAATACGATCCGGCCTTTTTTGGGAAAAAAGTAGCCTACCACACCATAATAGCTGTTTCTTTTTCTGATAGTTATTCATCTCATAGGGAAATGATAACATATTATTAATAGCTGTTAGTTTAGAGGATTCTTTTATACCAGACAATTTGATATATGATTCCTTAAATTCATTACTTAATAATACAATCCTGTCACTATTAAGATACAGATTCTTGTACATCCGACATTGATCATACATGAAAATGTAACGGAGAGGGAAACGTGTACATACATCCCGCAAAAGATTAATAATATTCTCTTTTAAAGACAAATATTTGAAACTCACAAGATTTCTATTTCCTTTTATTCGCATATCTGGCGAGAAATGCAATACAGAAATCAGTTTCACACCGGACAAACTTTTTACTTCATAACAAGTACGGTTATAAAGTTCCGAATGGGAATTCTGATTCAACAATATATCCACCTTTTCCTCTTTTAGAATATGTGCCAACGCCTGTACGTTCTCGATGCAATAATCCAAAGTTTTAGGTAGGAGCACTTGTTTGGCTGGTAGTGTATAAGGTTTGCTGTAAGGAGATTTCCGACAAGCGACAAACAGCACTTCTACCCCTTCCTTTATCAGTCCCTCGGCCAATGAAACAGAAACACGCTCAATCCCTCCGATAGTGGGATTAAACTCTTGTACATTACAGATTGCTATCTTCATGCGAGTATGGATTTCAAATAATTCAATGAACTTTCCCGATAAGCAGAAAGCCGTTGATTGACAGTCTCATAATTTATAGAAGGAGCAGCAATTGCATCATCCACATCATTAACGATACGCCGTTTTATTCCAAGAATGTCCAGCAGATTAGATATCCTGAAAACCTTGGAAGGCTCACTGATATATACATAGAACGGCTTGCCGAACAACATGGAGAAAACGGTAGCGTGAAAGCTGTCCGTTATGACTACTTTTGCAGAGGCTATGGCATACAACCATTCTTCTATGGGAAGAAATTCCATGTTTTTCTTTCGTTCCGGTTGCAAATACCCGTAATGCTTACGGATAGGAAGTCCTGTCTTAACAGATAACCCTTTGGCAAAAGCATTCATTTCTGCGGTATCGGATAATGAAAGAAACAATATCTCGTTTCTTTCTTCCACTTTGTGCGGCAATAAGTCTCTGTAACTTTCAAGCAACAATGTCGGGTCAATCACTTCCACCGCATCAATCCCGTTACGTCGCAGAAACTCTACCCCGAATTTCTCACGAACTGCAATTCTCTTGAATAAAGAGAGGGCTTTCATATCCAATTCGGATTTTCTTCTCTCCTCGTCCTTGATGTTGCCGAAACTGGCCGCGTATGCATACCTGTTTTTTACATCGTTCTTCAGAAAAGAAAAACAGAAAGCTGTCCGTAAGTTCTGGGTTATCCCCGGATTCCAAACCTGGTCGCTGCCTATCAGATAATAGTCGCCCTTATTCCACGGGTAGGACTCCAGCTCAGCTGTAGTATGAAAATTACCTATCTGATTGGGACAATGCTTCTTGCTGAATCGCTCCGCCAGCGCAAAACAATGTGAGTATCCCTTCATCCACTTATGCAGACCAAGCAATACCCTGTATTTGAGGCTGTAAGAGAAACGTCTGTAATCCATGTCCAAATTGATGATGTAGGGTACATGACCGAGATTCTCTATTGTCTTGTACAAGGCGTATGCCTGTAGTACAGCTCCATAGTTCGGTTCTTTGTGTATGGTGAGGATATTTACATTGTGCATAATTGATAATTTTTATTTAGTGCGACCGATGTGTTCAGTTATTTTTCGCTGGACACTTTCCGGCAGAATGGCTTTGGCGATTCTTTTTGCAATGCCTTTCGCCGATTCGTTCAATGTGTTCATATACAGAATCGAGGCGTTTTCGTCCACTTCGTTGGTAAAAGCTTCCCAAACCAAAGGTTTGTCCGTCAGTTTGCAGGATGTGAACCAATCTATGTTCTCAAGAAAACTGTTTTTATCGGTTGACGCACGATATTCAAATCCTAAAGCACCGGCAAAATCACGGACCAATCTCGGCGATTGCGCGCCGAAATGACCACGAGCCGCAAAATATTCATTGGCGGCATCACCGAACTTGAAAGCCGGATGAAGGTAATTTTTAAACTCTATTCCTTCTCCGTTATTTACAAGAAGAATTCTTATGTTATTTTTAATATAGTGGTTGCCAAGGGCGTTGAGATCATAAAAGAAAGCTAAATCGCCCACCACTAAAAAAGATATTTTTTGGGGGGCATTAAATGAAGCTCCAACAAGTGCCGATATAGGTCCGTCAATACCAAATCCACCAGTATTACATTGGAAATGAACGCTGCCGGGAATATTAAAGTAATTCCATGAACGCAGAGAGTTCAAGATACCGACATGGAGAATTGATTCGTCCGGCAGCTTTCCCGATAGTTGGCTTGCCATCCAGATATTCGAAAAAGGTATGGTGTCGACATTGATTTTGGCGCGTGTAGTCTCTATTTCCGTCCGGCATTCTTCAAGGAAAGTGTTTTTTGCTTTTGCCGGGACATCCATAGAAGCATAATGACGGAAAAACCATTCTTCTTCGGTTTGAAATACATATTTCAACTTTCTAAAATGGTCGCGAAGTTCACCGTCAGGATTTACCCGCCACACTTCTTGTGGAAAAGCCTTCATATATGCTCCGGACACTTCTCCGATGTGTATGAGGAGACCTACATGATTAATCTCACAATCTTTTTGCGATTGAGAACTTAATAAGGGGAGCAACACTTTAAACCGCCCATTATAGCCACTCGTATTATCGCAAAAAACCACAGCACCGTATTTCTCGCAAAAGGCATCGACAGCTTCTGTCAGGCCTGAAGTGAACCGTGAATGGTTACCCACGAATATGGCTATACGCACGAAATCGCCTAATGGAGGAAGAACGTCAGTGTAGCCAAACCGGAATATGGCATTGGCCGGAATAATTTCTTTCACAGTATAATCACCGGACACAAGCGTCACACAATTAATATGTGCCGGTCCGCCACCATTACGGCGCAACGCAAGAATGGCTTTGTTGGCTTTTATCGTATTGCCCCATTCATCATCAGCATCTTTACAAAATTGAAGATGAACACTGCAAACGTATGTATCTTGCGGATGGCTCAAACGATTGATCGTTTGAGGATTTAAGTGTCCGTATGTATCCACCTCACGGGCACCGGTTATGGCAAGTACAGGCAATTTGCGGTAATGCGCTTCAGTTATCGCCGGGAAATAGTCTCGTGAAGCTGTCGCACCCGTACAAGTGATAACAACCGGCTCACCGCTTTCTGCGGCTAAGCCGCATGCCATGTATGCGGCAGAACGTTCATCAACACAAGAGATAACATCGAACCATTTGTCATATTGGACACTGGCCACGAATGGCATGTTGGTTGTTCCCGGAGAAGCGATGATTTTCTTTATTCCATGTTGTTTCAAAAGAGAAACAAGGATTTGCACATTGCGTTCAGCGCTATAATATTTAGTTTCCATAGATTTATTTTCCGATAACCAAAAATATGCGATTAAACAACGGTTTTGGCATATATCTCACAAGCAATTGTTTTACTCTGTTTTTAATACCCCTTATATTTTGCAATGGTACATACGAATTTGCAAGCCGGGCATGACAAGGAGCCGGGATTGACCTGAAGTTTTCCGTTTTAAGGAATTCGGTAAGACAATGCTCCAACCCCTTTTTCACTTCCGTAAATTTCAAATCTGGCAAAATGCCCATCAACTTGGCATTATTGAATCTTCTGTTGTAAAGCCGATCGTACTTTGCGTGCCATTGCCCTTGTCTGAACCTGAGATTCAAACTTTCATCCGTCCATTTTACACGCATTTTTATGTTTCGCTCACGAAGAAGAACCATCTTATATATATCGAGAATCTCATTCCACTTCAACGATTGATTCGTTGTTATGGTAAAGTCCTCGCCGAACGCTTTGTCATTCCCGATCAGTTTACTTATGGCAAAAGCTACATCTTTCGCAAAAGTAAGTGTGGTGTATTGTTGTGCTATATCTTTACTGAACAAGACCTCTCCACCGTTAAGACAGCGCCATAACCACAACTCTTTCTCATAACATCCCAGTTGCAAACGATTAGAGTTAAAAGTTATATAGGGCCTTACAATTGTCCAGTTTGTCAATCCGGTCTGTCGCAATATATTTTCACATAACGCCTTGTTTATCGGATATGGCTTTACTGCCAAAAGCTCTTTATCGGTAGTTACGTCGAGCAAACGTGGGGTCTTTTCTGTGATTATCTCATCCAAATCAGAGTATTCTGTAGCCGATGACAAAAAGAAATATTGGTCAGTAGACTTTAGCAGCAAACCAATCCTTTGCCGGAATACCGATTCGCTATATATCATAAAATCAATGACAGCGTCCCAATGATTCCGCATAAGGATGTTTTCCAGTTCACTTTGGTTCAGTACATCGGCTTTCAAATATTGTACATTTTCTTCTGATGAATGCTCTGAACGAGACGTAACACAAATTTGGATGTCCTGATTTTGTCTCAAAATGGCAATAAGTGGAGTACCTATCGCACCTGTTCCTCCTAATATCAAGATTTTCATCGCACAAATTTTATCTTTCGCATAAATGAATTAAAATAGTTCCGCTCATAATTGTTAAGAGACAGTCTGTATGATACAGGCAGATAAAACACAGAGAAAGCGATAATACCCAAGCCCAATTTGCCCCAATCGGAAAAATCAGTATATGGCAATATCAACAGACCTGCTACAACAAACAATGAGGGCACCAAAGACATCTTTAATATTTCTATCCAAAACTGCCGTACATTTATTCCGATTACCCGGGCATACATCTTGTTCAATATCGGTCCGTATGTGATTACGATGCATAAGAAAATGGGGAAAGAACACCCCACGGCACCCCAATATTTCGCACAAGGGAATATGGCGACGAAGCTCAATAATGAAGCGAATATCACAATAATCGTTTTCCTTTTCATCTTATTGTATGCCATCAATATGGAATTCCCCAGATTCTGTATTGAGGGGATTGTGGTACATACAAAAATCATCAAAGTAATGTAGTAGACAGACATATACTCTTCACCCACCCAAAGGGTTATAAATGATTTTCCGAATATCACAAAACCCACTATAATGTACGATATTACCGCATATTGGATTCGTCCTGTTTTTATGAATAAATCCGATATTTCTTTGGCAGTGGTATTGGAAGTAACCATCCGTGTAACCTTTGGGAGGAATACTGAACTTATAGCCGAAGAAAACAGATAAAACATTCCCTTTAATTGAATGGCTAACGAAAAAATCGCTACCATTGTTGTCCCTTGAAAGATTCCTAATGCCCATTGTCCCGAGTTCCAATAAAACTGTTCGGTTATAGCCGCAAGAAAAATCCAAAAAGAGTAAAATAGGATTTCTCTGAAAAAGTTCCAATTCATTTTTCCAAAGACAATCTTTATTTTGAGTTTATGCCGGCAATAAAAAGCATTGCCGAACAGAAATGCAATATTGAATATGGTTTGTACAACTACTAATCCAATAGCTTTATACCCCAATCTTAAAATCACAATCATTACAATGGTAGATAGAACGATACGGGCTATTTGGGCTAATTTTTGAAAAATAAAATTTTCATACGCATTTATTATTGATCCGTAAACACTAAGCGGAAAGGTCAAGGCAAGATTTATTAATAATATTAACAGTAGAATTTTTGCTTTCGACAGTTCTTCCGGCGACATGGATTTGTCGAATAGATTATCCACATTGAAGCAAAGGATTATTCCAATACACAAAGCAAATAGACCTATGGCACAAAACAACTTCAAAAACATTCCAAACATTTCATATTGTTCAGTCGTTTTGTTTTCCGTCCGCAACTTTGCGGTGTATCTTACGATAGCATTGCCAAATCCGAAATCCAAAATGGTCAGATAGGAAATTACTGATGCAACCAGTGAGAATAAACCATACTCATTTTGTCCCAACATACGTAACATATATGGGGTGTATAGTAATCCTACTAAAGCATTTATTCCTATTATGACGTAGTTAAGAGCGGCTCCGGCCTTAATTTGGTTCTCCATTTTTTAATTCATATTTAAATGCTTCAGAACTTCTTGCCAAATACGTTGGAACAGAACGTGTTGAGCAGAATCTTGAAATCGAACAGCCACGAACGGTGGCCCCAATAATAAAGGTCGTACTCCAGCCGGCGCAACATCTTTTCCATGGTGTCAGTATAGCCGTTGTAAGCACTCAATTTAGGGCACCCCCCTTTGAAAGGGCAGTTGGAAGTGCCCTAAACTGAGTTGAATTAAAAATTTGTTCTAGATTTAACATTGCCCCGTAGCCAAAGCGATTTTGTCAGGAATCATACAGCATAGTTCCTGCACCCGTTAAAGTTATTTTAATAGAAACACCTCAAGAGCGTATGTTGAATACTAAACTTTCGAAGTATCATTGATTAAGTGAATAGGCTCTACATAACCGATCGGCATATCAACACAGGCACAACCGAGCATATTCAAACGGACGGCAATCTTACTCTTACTCCCGACAGTCACCAGTTCGCCGACAAGGCCGCTCAAAGGACCTTTTATGACACGCACCTTCTCACCACGGGCCAAAGGAGAGCCATTCATACAGACGGCTTCATCAGAATAATCGAGCATGAAACGGAAACGGGCCATTTGCTCGTCGGGAATTACGGCAGGAGTACTTTCACCACGCATCACCATATAACGGCTGACCGTGGAAAAGGAAAGAACTTCCATACGCTCCTTGGGAGTCACATGAACGAACACCATCATAGGAAGCAAGACGGTATCCACCAGCTTACGACGGTCGCTCCATTGATGAATCTGTTGCTGAACGGGAACAAAAGAATCAATTCCCATTTTGGATAAACGTTCGGATACTTTCTTCTCGTGATGCATACGAACGAGAGCGACATACCAACGTTTTGAGTGTGCTACGCCTTCCCCTGTCCCACAACTAGACCCGGCATTTGCTGACTTCTTTTCTTGAAAAATCATATTTTTTTACCCCAATTTTATCCGTTACTTTAAAGGTAACGGAAATATTTCAATGCAAATATAGGTAAAAATATTAAT
>CAUHML010000006.1 GCA_959606905.1 uncultured Bacteroides sp.
GAGCATTAGCCTTCCAAGCTGAGGGTCGCGGGTTTGAGCCCCGTCTTCCGCTCTCTAAAGAGAATCTGAGAAATTAGATTCTCTTTTTTTCTATTACTTTAGACCTTTAAGATTATGAAAGATTCTCCGACACAATCACACGTGCTTCAACTATCGCACCCTCCTATTCCTGTTGTCCGTATCGGAATCATAGGATTGGGCAATCGCGGATTGCTCACCCTGCAACGTTATCTGCAAATTGAAGGAATAGAAATCAACGCTCTTTGTGAAATCAGAGAAGGAAACCTGGCCAAAGCCCAACAACTACTAAAGGAAAACAATCGTCCCGGAGCCACCGGATACACCGGACCGGAAGGCTGGAAAAAGATGTGCGAGCATGATGAACTGGATATTGTTTTTATCTGCACCGACTGGCTAATGCATACAGCTATGGCAACCTTTGCCATGGAATGCAACAAACACGTAGCCATTGAGGTCCCGGCAGCCATGAGTGTGGAAGAATGCTGGCAACTGGTTGATACCGCCGAAAAGACAAGACGACACTGTATCATGCTGGAAAACTGTTGCTACGATCCATTTGCACTAACAACTCTCAATATGGCCCGCCAAGGAATACTCGGAACTATCATGCACGTGGAGGGAGCTTATATACACGACCTGCGTTCCATGTATTTTGCCGAAGAAAGCGAAGGAGGTTACCACAACCACTGGGGGAAAAGATATAGCATCGAACATACGGGTAATCCCTATCCCACTCATGGTCTGGGACCTGCCTGCCAGATACTTGACATTCACCGGGGCGATAAAATGGAATACCTCGTTTCAATGTCCACCCACCAAGCAGGCATGAGCGAATACGCCCGGAAAAAGTTCGGCAAAGACTCACCGGAAGCCAGACAGGAATATAAATTGGGAGATGTCAACACGACCCTGATCCATACCGCGAAGGGAAAAACAATCATGCTGCAATATGATGTATGCACGCCCCGGCCTTACAGCCGCCTGCAAACCGTATGCGGTAC
This sequence comes from uncultured Bacteroides sp., assembly GCA_959606905.1. Next base: position 1,023 of record CAUHML010000006.1, read on the forward strand.
TCTTGGTTTTGCACAAAAATACCCCGTGCCTTGCATCGCACTGGAGCCCAACGGAGACACTCCTCTTGAAGGAAAAGCACTGGAAGAAGTATTATCCCGCTATAAACATCCTTTCAGCGCCACTATCGGCGAAGAAGCACATCGTAGAGGTTTGCCAAACGAAATGAACTACGTGATGGATTACCGACTGATATACTGTCTACGCAACGGTCTTCCTCTTGACATGGATGTATACGATGCCGCCGAATGGTCCTGCATCACAGAATTAAGCGAGAAGTCGGTATTGAATGGAAGCATACCGGTAGAGATACCGGATTTCACTCGGGGAGCATGGAAAACAAGATGAATAAAAGAAGATTCTTTTTCAAGAATTTCAAGGTAAGGTGAATATGCCGTTCTACGGCTTTTTCACCGATACCGCATCGAGCGGCAATCTCCCGATAAGTCATGTTCTCCTCCCTGCTCATCAAGAATATCTCACGTTGCCTTTTAGGTAACACGGCAATTAACCGATCGATATATTCTTTTAAATCCTCAGCCACCATTTGGTCTTCCTGATTATACGGTTCTTCGTTCTCTATGGAACGTAGTATCGTCATTTTGAACATATCTTCGCGCATCCTGCTGCGTGCTTTATTAAAAATGATATTCCGGGTAATAACAAACAAAAAGCCCTCCACCTTCTTGTTGTTATCCAATAAGTGGCGTGCTTCCCAGAATTTCACAAAAACATCCTGCACGATTTCAGCAACAGTATCAGAAGAAGTTACATAAAGTTTGGTAAAATTGTAGACCTTCTGACAATAATAATCATACAATGCAGCAAAGGCTATATTATTGCCATTTTTCATTTGTTCTATCAACTCTTCTTCCTTCATATTGTATAAAATCTTGTGATAGACAAAAGTAATATTTTTACCGCGAATTACATCTATAAAATACATGAAAAATGCCATAGATTAACACAGTCTGTTATAGTTATCAGATATAACTGATAACTATAACAGTTTTGTACTAATCTATGGCAATATTCAGAACAGCAGTTAATTTCCTACCGGAATCTCCGTGCGTTTCCCTGCTGCCGATACAGCATAAAGTTTATAGCTACTATCCCAGTTGCCGGAAAGAGTGAACATATCGGTAGTAGAAGAGGTTGTTTCACCACTAGAAACAAAGACAAGTTTACCAGTCTGATCCTTCACCTCATAAGCCACTACATTCTGCCAATTCTTGATTGTAATGGTATTACCGCTTCGTGTTGCATTTGTTCCGGATATTACTTCAGGCTTGTTCTTATACAATTCCCATGTATTGTCCGAAATATATTCCAAAGCAATATTCTGCAATTTGTCATATCCCAGATTCTCTACTTTCTTTTTCAGTTCATCAACCATTTCTTCGGTAACTTTCAAAGTTTTCGTATCATAATCTTCAATCGACCTGTCCACAGGTGTCAGGAATCCCCATTTCTCGAAGAAATCAAGTAAATTCACCTGCGCCGCCACACAACAATTATAAACGAAATCCATTTGAATCTGTCCCTCACTCATGCCACCATAATCTTTTGTACGAGCATACTCGAAAACATCCGGATAGAAACCGCCACGGTCCGACTGCTGAAGAGGAGTCCGCCCAAGCACTTTACCGAAGTAAAGCTCCAGTTGCCAGAAAGGAACCAACTTGCAAAACACATCATCCGAATCATCGAGATTTTTAAAATCAGCATGAGAAGCTTTCGGAACAATAATACCATTCCATGCCTTTGAATATCTGTTACGGTAAACCGCTCCCATATCCTCGGTTTGTATCCGGGAGGGTTGCCCGAAAATTGTAGTCTGCACATACTCGGACATGATATTATTGGTCACCTCCGTCAGTCCTATCCACTTAACGCCCGGGCGGGTCTGGTTGCAATGCCCGATTTCGTGAGCAGGTCCCCAGCAACCGGTGGTTTTCAAGACATTAGGATCACACACATCCCCCATGGTTGACTGATTGTAAGCCGTATGATATGCAGTAGCGTACATAAAAGAGTGATACATGACATTCAGATATATCCTGTTCTTGAACATCTTGTCATATTTCTCCAATCCGAGAAGTTGCATTTCACTGTGAGCAATCTTATCATAAAGATCAATCAATTCATTACCGTTTGTGGAAACATATTTCCTAAAATCGTTAGTTTCAAATGTCAAGTGTGCATACTTGCCTACCACATCAAAATATTTGTCCGTAGCTTTCCCCAACAATTCGCTCCAACGTCCCTGATGTTCTTCTTTCTGCGAATCAAAATAGCCATTCACTGTACCCGAAGCAAAATGAATCTTAACAGGCTGCGCTGTTTCCGCATCCTCCAATGTTTTGGTATGATACATCACATATACGAGTCCTTTCCCTGTCATCGTCAGTTTATTAATACCGCGATATAACGGATACGTAACTCCTCCGAAACCGTCACCTCCCGGTACGTCCAGGTTTTGTACTTTCATTCCGATGTTCTGTCCATGTGTGTCGCCCACCATTACAACCAGCGTCTCCCCTTCTTTCACCGAGATACCTGTCGGATTGTCAAGAAGGCTGTACGGGTTTGTTTTGTGGGTTTCCGACTGAATATCCGGATTCGGGAACGCCTTATAGTCCTCCACACGGAAGTTTCTGTCATACTTATCCTTGAACATATAATAAGCCAGATTCTTAAAGAAAGGATACTTGCAGTTCTCAATATCCGCTTCCATGATTCCCGCTTTCAAGTTACTACACGTTTCATCTTCAAAAAGAGTAGAATAATCAAATGCATTCAGATTCTTGGCATAGAACTCCATTTCGGCACAAGAAGCAAACCCTTGCCCGTCTCCTGCTCCGCTTTTCACGACAAAACGGAAAGACTTAGCCCGGACCGTATTATCAAAGGTTACTCTGGTAGCAGTTGCCGAACCCTCAAAATCCTTATCCAGCAACTTCGTAAATACACTCCCGTCTTCCGAATACTGTATTTCCACTTCTTTAAAATGACCGTTATATCCTGTGGAACGGGGATAATAAATCAGATAATCCACATCAGACGCTTCCGCAAAATTATAGGTCAGCGTAATAGGGAAATAATTCGCTCCGCCATTCGACCAGCTCGAATGATACAACGTTGTATAGTCACCGTCAAAAGACTTTTCAATAGCATCTTCTCCCTGATGAGAAGTATCGTGCCCACTCACCACTTTCACTTTGATGTCACCTTCGATGTCTTCTCCCGCACCTCCATTATATTCATTCAGGCCATGTTGTGAAACCAAGACCGAAGCAGAAACCGGGGAGTTTTCTTCCGAAGCACCTTCCGGTAAAACCTCAGTAAAGACTATGGCTCCCTCTCTCTTTTCATCCAACGTACTACTTTTCACTATATAAGTGTGGGTAGACGTCACCATTTCCGGCGCGCGGGATTTTGCCTTTTCAGTAATCCAATCAGGAAACCCGGCACTCACTTCCACATTGGTCGTGACATTAAAAGTAATCTCTTTACCAATGACTTCCACTTCAAACACGTTCGTATCAATCAGGATAGCAGCTTCATAGCCCAGTTGCCGAACTTTAACCGTCTTCTTCTGCCCTTCCGCCGTTATCGTAATGGTAGCTTCACGTACCAATCTTTCTTCACTTTCGTCTACGGAAACTTTCAAGATCTTTCCTGCCACAGAAAGCGTACACCAGTTTTTATCCGCTTTAGCCTCCCAAGTCGGAGCATTCGTTGAAACCGTTATATTTTGCGTTCCGGCTTCACTTTTGAAATCCACCACTTCCTTATTAACGGACAAATCGACCACTTCCAGTACTTCATCATCACTGGCACAAGAAAAAGCGACAGCCCCCTGTACAAGTACGAAGAAGATAATCAAGTATTTTTTTATATGACAATTTACCATTTATCAGATATATTATTATGTAACATCTATTATTCAAAACATCCAAATAAAAAAGGCGGAAATCTAATATTATTCTTAAAAAGAAATATTCATATTTCCGCCTTAGTTGTCAAAAAGACAAAATTTCCCCAATTATTTCAATGTCTGCATTCTACGCTCCTTACTAATCAGCTTCAGGATCGACAACGCTTGCATCAACCTCAAACAGTTTAAATTCCGCCATACTAAAAAAGACAGAACCTGTATTCGTATGATTCACCGAATAACGTATATAACGATAAGGTTTTGAATTATTTCCCATGACAGGCGATGTGTAGGGCGATGTACTCATCAACATGCCATTCTTAGCCTTTGTAAGATTCTCAATTAGTTCGAAGTTGACTCCGTCATTACTACCCATAATATCCACATCATCAGGAATATTATTGCCGTTACGCGCTACCGACTCATACTTGAAATAAGTAATCTCTTTCTTCGTATCTATCTGGAACCAGTGGGGAGCCGGAGGAACAGTCCCACTCCAGCTCGTATGGAAGTAAGAAGCGGTATTTCCGTCAATAAGGTTTGCGATAGGACCTTCCGATTTTTCCTGAGCATTCGTCGACAACTGGTCCACCGTCAACGCTATTTGTTTGGACTCACCAAAGACCACTTGTACCGGAGCCGGTTCCGAAACAGCCTTGATTGTCTGAACATTTCCCGCATCACCGGTTTCGCTATAAGACTGGACTTTAAATTCATATTCTCCAAACTTTTTACGTGTATCCGGAATCAACACACTATCCGCATAAACACTGGCCAATCTTACCACATCCTGTTCCAGCAAATAATCATAATAAGATACTTTTATGTATCTGATCGTATTATCATCAGGTGTTGCCCAACGAAGCACAATGTAACCGGGCTTGTTTTGAGTGTCAGCACTCAAGTCGATCACATCAGAAGGGATAATAGGCTTTGTATCTTCGTCACTACAACTAGCGAATCCTATCAAAAGTAGAGTGACAGCCAATAGAAATATGTTTTTCTTCATAATAGTCATGCTAAAATTTAATTAATAATTAGGATTCTGTACCATATTAGGATTCTTGCTCACTTCTGCTGCCGGAATAGGTAACAAATACTGCCGCGGAGTATCAAAATTGCGTACATCAGGAAGAGTTTTCACAGTGGCAAACCCATTAATATCAGTAGCATCAATATTCATACCCTTCACCGGTACATTAAAGTATTTATCTCCCAGTTTCCAACGACGAATGTCCCAGAAGTTCTGCTGTTCCAGATAAAGTTCGATCATTCTTTCCTGTCTCACAATCTCTGTCAGTTTACCGTTCAGGCCACCATTTCCCTCATAACTGACAATCGGATTTTTTGCATTCTTCCAAGAATCCTTGACAGAAAGAAGTCCGGCACGTTCACGTATTCTATCCAGTTTTACCATACCTTTTTCAAGATACCCATCTTTATTATAAGCGATACATGCCTCCGCATAACTCAAATACAATTCCGCCAGACGAATAACCGGCCATGGGTAATCTTTAGAAGGTTCTTTTTGCGACTTGGAAGCAGCTACTCCCGGATGAACACCTTTTTTATTCAGGTATCCGGTTTTTGAGTAGTTATTGTTTCTACCTTGCTTACCACAATTACCTTGTTCTGTAAAATCTGTCAACCATTTCTTTCCTTCTGCCCGCTCGGCTTTCGCTACATAAGCGTTCTCTTTAGATTCTGTCTGGCATTCATAATAGCCATTCTGAAATGCAATCCATGCATAAAAACGAGGTTCACGGTCAACATTCAGTTTTATAGTTTGTCCTTCCCCATAAGTAGCACCATCGGGGAACGGAACTACCGAGAACCGATTTTGATAATCAAACTCAGGATCTTCGTCAATCGGGAGTCCGTTTTTCGTATAAAAACGTTCCACCATAGTCAAAGTCGGTGCAACTCCATTCCACGAACCGTCACTTAAATAAGGCAAGGATTTAGGCTGCAAACCATACGCACCTGCTTTACGGGTCTCTGCAAACAATACTTCTTTGGAATTGTCTTTATCCATAAATGTAAAACGCAACGTACGCTGTGTTAGATCTTGAGGTTCGGGATAACCGCTCAAGTCCCCTTCTCTCATCTCATATAAACTATATCCGTTGGACTCAGCCAGATTAATAGCCTCAAGTGCGGCATCAGCCGCCTTTTTCCACTTATTTTCATCATAAGAAAGAGGCATCAACGAACTACCATCCGTATTAACGAAGTCACTATAGTATTCTGTATTACCATTAAACAAAGGAGAAGCTGCATAAAGCAATAATCTGGCTTTAAGAGCTTTTGCAGCCACACTGGTTGCAAGTCCATATTCCGAACCGGTCCGGGTTGCAGGCAACCTTCCGGCAGCATCATCAAACATATCACAAGTCCACTGTACACACTCATCATAAGAGGTACGTCCCAATAAATTATCTTTGGGAGTATCCAAAACCGGCAATTCTTTCACCAAAACGACAGGACCATAGCATTTAATCAACAACATGTGAAAATAAGCAATCAGGAAATCAGCCTGAGCCACATAGCTGTCTATGGTTGCCTGGTCGATGCGGGGGACAGACGTAATATTCTTCTTTAACAGATAACACTGGCGAATACCCAGAAACAAATCGTTCCAGTAACTGATGATTAAGTTTCCCGAGGTATACACACCTTCAGCAAACTTTACGTAAGACTCTTGAGTAAAAGGGCTTATTATTTCATCTCCACTGAAGTCCAGACAGGTCTGTACCATATTAATCTGCGGTATATATCCATAACATGAATACAGGAATCTTTCTGCTGCTTTAGGACTGGAGAAGGCATCCTTATCGCTTGCTTTCTCCGCTGGTACCACATCCAAGAAATCACAGGAAACCATTGTAAATCCTGCAAACAATGCTAAAAACAGATATTTTATTATTTTTTTCATACTATGTAAATTTAATTATTGAAAGTCATTTGGAAACCAACATTAAAGACGCGTTGTGTCGGGTATTTCAAACCACTACCACCGCCTTGTTCCGGATCCCATAAATCAAACTTGGAGAATGTCAACAGGTTAGAACCGCTGATATAGAAACGCATTCTCTTAAATGTATACCCGAGCTCCATATTTTTCAGTTTCAAGAACGAACCGTCACGCATCCAATAATCGGAAGTACGGCCGGAGTTACCGGGATTCGTATTATTCAAACTTGTCTTACGGGTCAAACGCGGATATTTTGCATCCACATTCTGATTAGTCGGTGACCATCTGTCGTTTGCCACAAACTGCAACACATTACGCAGTGAATTGTCTCCGAAAGGATGGAATCCACTCATAAACAAAGAAGTTTTCGCTACTCCCTGGAAAAAGAAAGAGAAGTCCCAGTTCTTATATTTGAACGAAGGTCCGAAACCATATACGATTTCAGGAACAGTCGGATTTCCAATCCACGTCCAGTCGTCCACATCCACGATATCATCTCCATAACCATGCATATTTGAGACATTGAGATATTTAATATCACCGGCTCCCAATGTAGATCCCATTTGTTGATTGTAACGGTCTATTTCAGCCTCATCCAAGAACAATCCATTTGACAAATATCCCTGGCTCACATTAGCACTCTGACCCACTTTTGACTGAAAAGCATATTTAGGAGCTTCGTCATATTTAGTAATCTCATTGTGCGCATAAGTAAACGTTCCTTTAAAGTTCATATAGAAATCCTTGCTGAACGCCTTGTTGTAATCAATCGAAAGGTCGAGTCCCTGGTTTTTCATCTCGGCAAGATTACCGAACACATCAGTATTTCCGGTTCCCAAATATGTAGGAATAGTTCCTTTTTTCTGGAATATATCTCTACGGGTCTCACGGAAAATGTCAACAACAATGTTCAGGCTGTTCAATAATTGCAAGTCAATACCCAGATTGATCTTTTCTCCTACCTCCCAAGTGATGCTATTGTTTTCATAGCGGGTGTAAACAGGTCCGCTCAATCCATAGTTTTGGTCGATACCGGTAGTAAATCCCTTGCCGGACAAGTTAATTGTAGGCATATAAATAAATCTTTCGCCACCGATCTGGTCATTACCGACCAATCCCCATGAACCACGCAACTTCATGCTGGTGATGACTTTACGCAAAGGTTCAAAGAAACTTTCTTCACTGATATTATATCCCAGTGCTATGGAAGGGAAAAATCCCCAGCGATGTCCTTTCGCGAAATTCTCCGAACCGTTATATCCCATATTGACTTCCGCCATATATTTTCCATCGTATGCATACGAAAGGCGGCCTGCAAGACCTTGTTTACGTTTAGGCAGAGAATTGATAAGATTGTTACCCGGTACATTATTCACGAGTTCATCCTGATTATAAAGCAACATGGCATTTACATCATGTCTTCCGAACGTGCGGTTATAATCTACCATTGCTTCCAGATAAATCCGGCGATCTCCTGCCGTCTCGTTAGTACTATTCAAGTCAGTCGACACTTCATTACCGACTCTGTTTGTAGTATAGCTATATGAACCATCTTCATTCTGTTCATACGATCCCAACAGATATTTATTCCAGCCGGCGCTATATTTATTAATAGACTTCGACCAGTTTTTGAACGTACCCAACGCTTTGAAACGAAGCCCTTTAGTCAGGAAATCCAATTTCTGTTCAAATTCAAGAGCGGCGATAACCGTACTTTCAAACGTATCATTATATCCCGTAGTCAACTGAGCAACCGGGTTACCCTGATAAGCCGTAATCAAACGGTCCGTAGTACCCCATTTCACGTGATTGGTTGTTCCGTCCGGTTCATAGAAAACAGGTGCTTCAACCGGGCTTGAATTCATTGCATCTGCAAAAATATCATCAATTCCGCGGTTAGGCTCGCGCAAATCACGAAGTTGGACGTTCAATCTTACGGATAACTTTGATGATTTGCTGAGATATGCGTTGATATTATTCTGGAAGGCATAGCGCATCACATCAATATTATTGTTATAAGAGAAAAAGTCCTTAGAACGGTTCTTCAACATACCCGATTCGTGGTTGACCGAAATACTTGAGAAATAATCAATCTTCTTTCCACCGCCACGGATGTTAAAGTTAACTTTCTCATTGAAAGCTACATCGTTAAACATCTCATCATACCAATTCACATCGGGGAAAACATACGGATTGAGTTTCATACGTGTACCGTTAATCTTGTCCTGACTATACAAAACGTCCGGACTGCCGTCGTTCTTTACAGCCTCGTTGAACAGTTCCATATACGTAGCTCCGTCCACGAACTTAGGCGTCTTGGTCGGTTGGCTGATTTGTCCCTCTACGCGGAAATTTATAATCGGTTTATCCAGGTTTTGTCCGGACTTCGTAGTAACAATCATAACACCGTTTGCACCACGGGTTCCGTACATTGCCGTAGCGGTAGCATCCTTCAAAATGGAGAATCCGTCAATAACCTCGGGATCCAAAGCATTCAAATCAGCCGAAGATACCTGTACACCGTCGATGATAATCAGAGGAGACGTAGCCTCACTCAAGGTTGAGATTCCTCGAATCCAGAAATCCGACCCGTCTGCACCGGGACGACCTGTACGCTGAACAGCAACCACACCGGATAAACGTCCGGCAAATGAATTGGAAAGATTCGTTGAAGGGACTTTCAATTCCGCCGGACGGATAGCCTGCACCGAGCCTACCATACTCGCCTTCTTCTGTCCTGTTCCGTAAGCTGTCACCACAACCTCTTCAAGCGCCTGTGCATCTTCCGACAAATCAATAGCAAGTACTTTGCGGTTGCCTACTTTCACTTCCTTAGCTGTGTATCCCACATACGAAATTTTCAGAACATCCTGCGGACCTGCCTGAATCACAAACTTACCGTCGATGTCAGTGATAACTCCCGTTGTGGTACCTACAATAGCGACACTCGCCCCAATGACAGCCTCGCCCGTGCGTGCATCCGTCACGACACCCACAATTTCCGTTTTCTTAGCTTGTTGGGCCGATTCCGTTTTACTCACTTTCAGAACAACATCATTGCCTTGAATCAGATAAGTGATTCCCGTATTAGCAAATACTTCGTTCAATACCTTATCAATCGGACCCGAACAATTGATATTTTTCAATCGAATGTTTTTCAAATCCGCCGCATTGTAAAAGAAGACATAATTACTGTTTTTTTCAATGAGCATAATAGCTTCTTTGATTGTAATAGACTGCCCTTTCACCGTGATATGCCCCTGAGCTCCAAGGACCGTCAACGGATAAAAAAGCAAAACCAGCACGATATACTTGAAATATCGCACGCTACTGTGAAAACTGAGTGATTTTCTCATGCTTTAATTAATTTGATTAGACATATGGTTAATAAAAATGGACTAGTATAAAACGATCCGGTCATCCGTCTGCCGGATATTTAGATTCAGGCTGAAACAAATCTTATTCAGTACCTTGTCCAGAGGCTCATTATAATGAATACTGCCGCTGAATGAGGATTCATCCTTACGTACTCCCTGTAAGAGAATATCAGTATGGTACATCTGGCTTACGATCTGAATCAATTGAGCCAACGGGACATCCTTGAAATTATATCTCCCGTTTTCCCAACTGATATTAGCGATATTGTCAATTTGCGTTTGTGAATCAACCGAGTTGTAAATGAGTTTCTGCAAGGGGCGCATCACCGTTTTTTGCCGGGTAGACGGAACATTAAATTCAATCTTACCTTCAAACAGAGTTATCTCGCTACGGTGTGCGTCCTCTTGCTTTACCAAAAAACAAGTTCCCTTCACCTCAATAAATGCATCATTTATATATACCTGAAACGTATTTCCCTGATGTTTGCGTACTTCAAATAAGGAATTTCCTTCCAGCCACACTTTCCTGTCCCGGGCGAATGTTTTTGCATACCGAATCGAACTACCCGGCTGCATCCACACTTTTGTGCTATCAGGCAACACATATAATTGATTCTTTTCTGCGATTATTTTAATCGTTTTTTCTACTCCCATATCATCGTTTCCGGATAAAAACAGTAAACCGCCTATTACTAAGAGGATTACGACAGCAGCAGCCAGTGAGTGCCATAGTTCTATATGAACTAAAGTATCGGATTTGCCTTCACATCTACGTTGGACATTCTTCCATATCCTTTTTTTAACTTCCGACTTTATTGGGTCATCTTCAAACTGTTTCCATTGCTTTTTCATCTCGTTTTCTACCGAATTTCTTTTCAGTAGATTCTGTTTTTCTTCCGGCAATAACTGTTCAACCAGAAGTCTTCTTATTAATGTTTTTCTTTTATCTGTATTTGTTTCCATTTCAATTCTGTTCTTCAATAATTGGTGTTACATATATAAATACACCGCAGCCCGGCTTATCCCTACAAGAAAAAACGATTTTATTTGAAAAAAGATAAGATTTTCCTGTTTTTCCCTTTCTTCTCCTTCTTTTATCTCCGATTTGCTTTAGTTCATATAGAACTATGGTAAGCCCTCCAGTATATTCTAAGGCATATTCTCACTCATCCGTATAATAATCCGCCAAAAAGAACGCAAATACTAAAAAATCTTTTTTTTTCAGAGAATAGATAGGGATACTGGTTAATTAGTAGTATTTATGTAAGAAATAAACATCTAATAAACTACAAAACGCATGAAAAACCTCTTGCCATTGAAATCACTCTTATCATTTGCATTATTGGTTTGTTCTACCAACATTTCTGCAAATAAAATTATCTCGGTTTCTGATTTCGGTTTAAAGCCCGACAGCCGCATCAATGCCGTACCGTTTGTACAAAAAGCAATCAATGCCTGCAAACAACATCCCGGCTCCACGCTTGTCTTTCCCAAGGGGAGATATGACTTTTGGGCACAGCACGCCATTGAAAGAGATTATCACGAAACGAATACTTACGATGTCAATCCTAAAATCCTTGCCGTACTGCTGGATCAAGTCAACAACCTGACTATTGACGGCAACGGCTCGGAGTTTATCATGCACGGCCGTATGCAACCCTTCACCTTGGACCGCTGCCAAAACATCACCCTGAAAAACTTCTCCGTTGACTGGGAAATCCCTCTAACCGCCCAAGGCACCGTCACTCAATCCACCCCCGACTATATAGAAGTGGAAATCGACACCCGCCAATATCCTTACATCATAGAAAACAAACGGCTCACCTTTGTCGGCGAAGGTTGGAAAAGCGGGCTGTGGTCTATCATGCAGTTTGACCCTGAAACCCACTTCGTCCTGCCCAATACCGGCGACAACCTGGGATGGCGCCCTTATGATGCGACAGAGGTAAAACCCGGACTGGTACGCCTCGCCGATCCGAAAAGGGAAGCCAACAAACGTTTCCCCGCACCGGGCACTATCCTCGTGTTGAGACATAGTACCCGTGACCATGCCGGTATCTTCATCTACCACAGCACGGACACCAAACTGGAGAATCTGAAGTTATTCCATACCTGCGGATTAGGAATCCTGTCACAATACAGCAAAAATATCGCATTCAACGATGTCCACATCATCCCCAATGCCGCAAAAGGACGTGTATTAAGCGGACACGACGACGGCTTCCATTTTATGGGATGCAGCGGGCTGCTCAAAATAGAAAATTGCAGCTGGGCCGGATTAATGGATGACCCGATCAATATCCACGGAACTTGCTCACGCATCATGGAAGTTCTCTCCCCCACCCGTATCAAATGTAAATTCATGCAGGACATGAGCGAAGGTATGGAATGGGGACGCCCGGACGAAATGATCGGATTCATTGAACACAATACAATGCGCACCGTAGCAACCGGAAAAATGAATAAGTTTGAAGCGCTCAACAAGGCCGAATTTATCATTGAGCTATCCGCCCCGCTCCCTGCCGGAGTAGAGGCCGGATACGTGATAGAAAACCTGACTTGCACACCGGATGCGGAAATACGCAACTGTCATTTCGGAAGTTGCCGTGCACGCGGCTTACTAGTATCAACTCCGGGAAAGGTCGTTATCGAGAATAACATATTCGAATCAAGCGGTTCCGCTATTTTAATTGCCGGAGACGCCAATGCCTGGTATGAATCAGGGGCCGTAAAAGATGTACTTATCCGTAATAATGATTTTCGTTATCCTTGCAACTCTTCAATTTACCAATTCTGCGAGGCTGTGATTAGTATCGACCCGGAAATACCGACACCGGAACAGAAATATCCCTACCACCGCAATATCCGTATTGTGGATAACACCTTTCATCTTTTCGACTACCCGATCCTCTTTGCCCGCTCGGTAGACGGACTGACTTTCTCCGACAACACGCTGATACGTGACACGACTTACCAACCTTATCATTACCGCAAGGAAGGTATCACGCTGGAAGCCTGCAAATCGGTAGTCATCTCTAATAATAAGATCGAAGGGGATGTGCTAGGGAGAACCGTTAAATTCGACAGGATGAAATCGTCGGATATAAAGATTAGCAAGAATCCTTTTTTCCGAAAATTGAAATAATAAGTTCTGCTACAAAAAAGTTTTTAGGTTCTTCTTCAAATTTGGTGGTAATTTACCCAGTCGGTGGTATCTCCATTCCCCTCCTTCGGGAAGGAGGGGTGGCTGAAAGCCGGGGTGGTAGGTGGATACACAATGCTGATAATAACTGACTTACACATTCACCTACCACCTCCCCCTACGGGGGCTCCTCCTTCCCGAAGGAGGAGAATGAAGAATACTATCGATTATCAAATTATTATTTTCCTAATTAAGTTTACCACCAAATTTGAAGAAGAACCAGTTTTTATCGATTTAACTCTCATGCCCTCACTAATAGTCTACATTCCTTTATTCATCAGGGTTGCAGCTATGAGGGTAACTACAAGAAGTAGCCTGAGGGTAAACAGTTACCTTCAGACCGTATTCTCTGGAGAATTCCCTATACATTTGTTACTAAAAGCATACGGGATTAAAACATGAAGCAATAAGGAAGCAGAGAGGTTTACCTTCATTAGCTTGTTTGTCAACCTTCGTTAGCTTATCAGCTAATCCCGGTAAACGGAGAGGCTAACATTGGTTAGCTGTTGAAGGACAAAGAAGACAAACATAAGTAATCTATATCGTTATTATGATAGACCTTATAGCGTTTCATAAGATATATCAGTGTTTACCGGCTGTATTATATTGCCGGATAAGCTGTATATAAAGAGATTTATGAGGGTAACTTTTTACTCTCAGGCTGTTCCTTGTAGCAACTCTCATAGCTGCAACCCTGATGAATAAAGGGATGTAGACTATTAATGAGAGTATGAAGGTAAAATTGATAAAAACTTTTTTCTGGAGTCATCTAAAAATTAGAAGTTGAGACTACCGATGGACCTCAGGAATATAATCGTGTAACACTTCATCTACCCCATAAATACTATAAACATCGGAAGATTATCTCTAAGGAATTTCAACGCCATAGTTATCTGCCGCTCTATCGCTTTCTCGGAAACTGCACATCGTTCCGCTATTTCTTTATTAGTCAAATGTTGTTCCCGGCTCATTTTGAAGATCCGCCGCCGTTGAGGAGGAAGCTGTTCAATCAACTTATCAATATAGCTTTTTAAATCGGCCGCATCCAACTCATCTTCTATATCGTATGAATTTTCAAGACCTCGCAGGGCTGTCATTTTAAAATTCAACTCATAAAAATGCCGGCGCGAATAATTAAAGATAATGTTACGGGTAATAATAAAGAGGAAACCGTCAAAGTTCTTGGTTTCATCAAACATTTCCCTTGATTCCCAAACTTTAACAAAAACATCTTGTACCACTTCAGAAACCTCGAAAGACGAAGTTATATAAAGCTGCGCAAAGTTATAGACTTTCAGCCAATAACAGTCATATAGACGCTCAAATGCAATTGTATTTCCAGCCTTTACCTCGGTTAATATCTCTGTTTCATCCATATTGTACAAAAACTATACAAATATAAAAGAAAAATAGATAAACTTCTATATTATTTGAAAAAATCATGCAAAAACAGGTCTTTTTATTCAAATATCTAAAGATTTTACTTCCGAAAGAAAGAGTGCGGAATAACGGAAAAATCTGTTAACCAGAATATTCTTTCATCATCCCGCACCCTGCACTATTGAAAACTTTTTTAATTCATCGTCACTTCCGTACGATCTCCTGTTGCCGACACAGCATACAATTTAAACCCTTCTTTCCAGCTGAGAGGCAAAATAAACGTATGTGTAGAAGATGGAGTGGTTTCACCACTGCAAACAAAAATCAACTTTCCATCTGCATCCTTTACTTCATAAGCCACTACATTTTTCCATCCTTGGATAGTTATCGCTTCACCAATAGCCTCCGTCTTCCCTTCTGTGAAGCTTTTGGCAGTGTGTGTTGCGTGCGAACCTGCCACTACCGACGCCCTACTTTTATATAGTTCAAACGAATTGTCCGATATGTACTCCAAGGCTACATCGGGTTTGGAATATCCCAAGCCATTTACTTTATGCCTTAACGCATCTACCATATCCGGCGTTACGGTAAGAGTCCTGGTGTCATAGTCCTCAATTTTTTTATTGACAGGAGTAAGGAATCCCCACTTTTCAAAGAAATCAAGCAGATTCATCTTTGCCGACAGGCAGCAATTATAGACAAAATCCAATTGTATGTCTCCGTCCGTCATGCCTGTATAATCTTTATTACGGGCATACTCATAAACATCCGGATAGAATCCGCCTTTGTCCGACTGTTGCAAAGGAGTCCGTCCCAGCACTTTTCCGAAGTAAAGTTCCAGTTGCCAGAAAGGAACCAGTTTGCAGAAGACATCATTCGCATCGTCACCTATATTTGAAAAATCAGCATGAGAACTACCCGCAACGATTATTCCATTCCAGGCTTTTGAGTATCGATTACGGTAAACATCCCCCATGTCTTCAGTTTGTATACGCGAGCCCTGACCAAAAATTGTTGTCTGGATATACTCGGACATAATGTTATTTGTCACTTCCGTCATTCCGATCCACATCACTCCCAAACGAGTCTGGTTACAGTGACCTATTTCGTGTGCCGGTCCCCAGCAAGCGCTTGTCTTAAGTTTGGAAGGATTACAGATATCACTCATTGTCATTTGATTATAAGCGGTATGATAGGAAGTGGCATACATATATGATTGATACATGACATTCAAGTACATACGGTTTCTGAACATCTTGTCATATTTCTCCAGTCCCAACAACTGCATTTCGTTCAACGCAATCTGGTCATACAAATCAATCAGTTCGTTTCCGTTATTAGCAGCATATTTACGATAGTCATTCGTTTCGAAAGTCATGTGTGCATACTTCCCTACTACGTCAAAATACTTATCCGTAGCTTTTCCCAACAGTTCATTCCAACGTCCCTCATGTTTCTGCGAGTCAAAATAACCGTTTACTGTTCCCGATGCAAAATGAATCTTCACCGGCAACGCAGCCGCATCATCCAACGTCCGGGTATGGTACATCACGTAAACCAATCCTTTTTCACTGATTGTCAACTTGTTCGTTCCTCGACTCAACGGATAGGTCACTCCTCCGAAGCCGTCACTTTCCGGAGCATCCAGATTCTGTACCTTCAAACTGATGTCATAACCGTGCGTATCGCCCACAAGTACAATCAGGTTTTCATTAGCCTTCACCGAAATACCGGTCGGATTGTCTAAAAGACTATACGGATTCGTTTTATGAGTCCCCGATTGAATATCAGGATTCGGGTATGCTTTAAATTCACCCACACGGAACTCCGGCTCATATTTACCTTTAATCATGTAATAAGCCAGATTCTTAAAGAACGGGAACTCGCACTTCTCAATGTCAGCCTCAGTAATTCCCGCTTTTAGCTCACTACACGTCTCGTCTGCAAAAAGAGTTGAATAATCAAAGGCTTCGGGATTCTTTGCATAAAATTCCATTTCAGCACAAGAAGCAAACCCTTGTCCATCTCCTGCACCAGTTTTTACGATAAAGCGGAAGGATTTAGCACGAACGGGAGCATCGAATAATACTTTAGTAGCAGAAGCGGAACCTAAGAAATCTTTATCAGCCAAAGGAGTGAAAGCACTCCCATCTTCGGAATATTGAATTTCCACTTCCTTAAACTTTCCGTTGGCACCGTCCGTGCGAGGATAATAAACCAGATAATCGACATCGGACACTTCTTCCAAATTATAAGTCAGTGTAATGGGGAAGTAATTGCTGCCGGAGTTATTCCAACTGGAATGATAAATGGTAGAGTAGTCTCCGTCAAATGATTTTTCAATTTCTCCACCATCTTGGAAAGAAGAAGCGGTCCCATCCTTTACTTTCAATTTAATATCGCCTTTGATATCTTCCCCCGTGTCGGCATTATATTCATTGAGTCCATGTTGGGTGACAGACACGGTGGCAGAAACCGGTACATCGTTTTCCGTTGCATCTTCCGGCAGTTTCTCTGTAAATACGATAGTACCTTGTCTTTTGTTGTCCAATATACTGGCACGTACCGAGTAGCAGTAGTCCGTTGTCACCATTTCGGCAGAACGAGTTTTAGGAGCTTCGACAATCCAGTCGGACAGAACCGGTTCTACCTCAACATTGGTAGTCACGGCAAATTTGATTTGCGCACCCACCGCCGGTACTTCAAACGCTTGCTGATCAATCAAGATAGCCGCTTCATAACCTAGCTGACGGACTCTGATCGTTTTCGATAACCCATCTGCCGTAACCGATACGGTAGCTTCACGTACCAATCTTTCGTCACTTTGATCTACGGATATTTTCAGCAGTTTTCCTACAATCGAAGGGCGGCACCAACTTTTATCCGATTGGGCAGTCCACGCAACAGCATTTGTAGTAATCGTCAGACTTTGTTCGCTTGCTTCACTTTTGAAGTCAACTGTTGTTTTACTGATTTCCAATGTAGCAATTGCTATTTCATCGTCGCTGGAACAAGCCGCCAGCAGACTCAAGGGAATCAAGAAAAGCAGTAATAAATATATTCTTCTCATAGTTTTCAATTTAATTTATAAAAGGGGAAAAAGAACGGAGATACAAATATATCCTAGCAATCATTTGTATCTCCGCTATCAATTCTCTGTCAGAGAACGTCACTTATTTCAAGAGACATTAATCCTCCACTACCACTGTCTCTCCGGTTTCGGGATCATAGATTGTCGTTGTCACTTGTTTCAATGCCAGTTCCGACAGAGCAATCCAGTTACTTCCGGAAGTTGCAGACAATACTTTAAACCAGACATATCGAAATGTTTCATCCGAAGAAATTCTGTCCGACATATATGAGGCTTTCCGAGTTCCCGGAAGTTCTGAAAGAGAAGCCAACTTAGTCGTTCCCGTTTCATTTACATAATCAGGCTTCGATCCCACCAGTTCCTTACTTACCAAAATATCCATTTCTTTCGGATTATCACAGTTTGCGTTATCTCTAGCAGTATAAGTGAAACTAAAAAAGTTTGTTTCTTCTTTTAAATCTACTACGATATAATGCGGAAAAGGAGTCGAAGCACTCCAAGACATATGGAAGTAATTATCAGAAGCAGTACTACCGTCAAACAGATTCTTCAACGGCCCTTCTGATGTTTCCTGAGCATCGGTCCATGCATCTCCTTCTCCCGTTATTTTAAAGTCTTTAGAAATAGTTACAGTCTGCTTATTTGCTGCCGCTGCCTGTGCAGTAATAGAGCAAATTTCTCCGCCATTACCATCAGCACTGCATGGCTGTAACGTAAACACAATATCTCCATATCTTTTCAATAAATTATCCACCAATATCGTATCACTATATACACTAGCCAGACGTAAACACTCCTTACCACTTTCCGGCAATGTATAAGTAACTTTGATATACTTATAATTAGCATTCTCCGGAATCTTCCATTTCAGTTTTACAGCTCCTGCTTTCGCCTCATAAGAGAGTGTACTCGCATCCAAAGCTGTCGGAGTCGGATAAGATTCATCATCAGAGCAAGCAGTAAAAACCGTCACTCCCAAGATTCCCATTATAATATAAGATAATATTTTTTTCATATTAATAGACATTTTATTGATTAATACCCCGGATTATTCACCAATTGTGGGTCTCTATTTATATCAGTAGAAGGAATTGGCAACAAATACTGAGTAGGAGATTTAAACTTACGCTCAAAACTGATTTCTGTCAGTTTGGCAAAATCATCAATTGTTGACGCTTTAATATTCATACCTTTCGCTTTTACTCCGAAATATTCCTCAGCCAGAAGCCAACGACGCATATCCCAGAAATTTTGATTCTCCAGATACAATTCAATCATTCTTTCCTGACGGACAATTTCCCGAAGTTTAGATTGGTTCAGCGTAGCTATTCCATTCCATGAAGTTTCTAATGTCGGAATTCCTGCACGTTCTCTGATATAATTGATATATGTCTTAGCATTCGTCAAATCATCTGATGTTCCAATTTCAATGCAAGCTTCTGCATAAGCCAAATATAAATCTGCTAATCTAATAACCGGCCAAGGATATTGGTTCAAAGTCGTACTGCTCGTCCCCACGGTAGTATTGGGATCCACTCCTTTTTTATTCAAATATCCACCAGGACTATAGTTACCATCACGCTGCACGTTAGCTGTACCAATACTACAATTACCTCCCAAAAGGAAACTACATACCAAGCGTCCACCATCTACATAACCATCGCTGTAAGCCGGATTTGTAGCATTGTTCAATACCTCAAAGTAACCACCCTGAAAAGCTATCCAAGCATAATAACGAGGCTCACGGTCTAAATTAAAGAGAATTGTTTTCTGACCCTGTGCAGCTTGAGTAGCATGAGCAGCATCTACACTAACCACTTCGGTTTTCACTTTCGATGCAAATTCCGGATCTTCATCCCAAGGCAAACCATTCTTTGTATAAAAGCGATTCAACATAGCCCAAGTAGGACAAACACCATTCCATGCCCAACCGTCTTTCACAAACGGCAATGATTTATTTTGTACGCCATAACTACCTTCATTCCGAGTTTCGGCAAACAAAACTTCTACGTTACGTGATTCCCAATCCACCATACCTGTACGCAAACATCTGACAGCTCCTTCTTCAGGGTATGGATTAGCTTCTGACTCATCCAGCCGGTAATCTTTCTTTTTATATAAATCATGTCCGTTCAGTACGGCAAGTTCAATAGCCTCTTTACAGGCATCTCTTGCAAGTACCCACTTATTAGCGTCATAAGTAAGCGGCATCAACTGCACACCATCCTTATCTACAAAGTTGCTATAAAATTTTGAATTACCATTGAATAGCGGCGAAGCTGCATAAAGTCGCATCTTTGCCTTTAATGATTTAGCAGCGATACTAGTGGCAAGTCCGAACTCGGAAGCCGTAGAACGAACAGCCGGCAAATCATTGGCAGCTTCGTCAAACAAATTACATATCCATTCCACACATTCATCATAAGGTGTTCTTCCCAAATATTCTTCCACCGGAGTCGTGATAGAAGGTGTTTCTTTTATCAGCAAAGTAGGACCATAACAACGGGCCATCAAATAATGATAATAAGCTATCAGAAATTTAGTCTGTGCCTTATAATCCACTTTCAAATCGTTTCTCAAATCAGCTACCTTGTCAATCCTTTCAAGCAACATATAACATTGGCGGATACCCTGGAAGAAAGTGTCCCAATAAGAAATTACAGGAGTTGCCGCAGAATAGTTTCCTTTAGGGAAACCGGCAAACGTTTCATGCTCGAATGCAGTAATCACCTCATCACCTGTCATCTGGTCCAAGCTACCACTCGATATGTTACACTGCGGCAAATAGGCATAACAAGAATAAAGATAATCTCTCACTGCATCTTTATCAGCATAAGTATCCTCGTCAGTAGTTGTTTCATCCGGAACAATGTCCAGATAGTTACAAGAACTATATCCAATTAATGCAACTAGCAAGAATAAAATTCTATATATTTTTTTCATAATCACTGGTTATTATATGTTTATTTGAATGTAATTTGAACACCTAAGTTGAAAGTTCTCTGAGTAGGATAAGCCATACCTTTTCCTCCACCCATTTCAGGATCCCACAATTTAAACGGAGAGAATGTCAGCAGATTGGTTCCACTCATATAAACTCTTCCCCATTTAAAGTTATAACCAACTTCTGCATTCTTTAATTTCAGGAAAGCGGCGTTTCTCAACCAATAAGTAGAAGATTGCATATTATTATTGTTGTTGTACTTAGTCAAACGGGGATATTTAGCATTCGGATTCTGATTTTCTTTGCTCCAATAATCCTCTGCAATCCACTCCAACACATTGTTTTTACTTTGAGTACCAAAAGGCTCAAAACCACTCATCATCAATGAGACGTTAGCCTGTCCCTGGAAGAATACGGAGAAGTCCCATTTCTTCCAAGTAATAGACGGACCGAAACCATAGATAATTTCAGGAATAGTAGGATGACCAATGGCGACTCTGTCATCGGAGTCTATCTGTCCATCATAATTACCATTTACATCCGGTTGGTCTACATATTTCACATCACCTGCCGCTATTGTTATATTACCTAATGTAGAGGTAGGATTATTCGCTATATCAGCTTCGTCAATATATAGTCCGTCAGCTACATATCCCCATAGTGTATTCAAGGGTTTTCCTACTGCGGACAGAGCCGGACGTATATCAGCGGCCTCATCAGTTTCCATTACACGATTTCTGGCAAACGTAAACGTTCCTTTAAACTGAATTGATAGATCTCTATTGATCTGTTTACCATAATCAACCGCCAAATCAACTCCCCAGTTCTTTACCTTGGCAAAGTTTCCATAGATTACTGTCTTGGCTGCTCCCAGATAATTAGGAATAGAACCTTTTGTAGTAAGGATATTACTTCTGATCTCACGGAATGCGTCAACTGTCAAATTGAGAGAGTTAAATAATTGAATGTCTGCTCCCACATTCAGCTTATGACCTACCTCCCATGTCATATCTTCATTTTCAAATCTTGAGAATGTAGGGCCATTATGTGACTCTTTATGGCTGCCATAACCAGTCTGATAGCTGGGCGAATCATTCAATGTAGTGATTCCCATATACAAGAAACGAGTATAAGGTACTTGGTCGTTACCCACCAAACCATAAGAACCGCGAATTTTGAAATTAGATACTATATTTCTAATTGGTTCCCAGAATTTCTCCTGACTGATATTCCAACCCACTGACACAGAGGGGAAGAATCCGAAACGATGTCCTTTTGCGAAGTTCTCAGATCCATTATAACCAGCATTGAACTCAAATAAATAGCGATTGGCATAATCATAAGCAGCACGAACGGCAATACCCATTCTACGTTTGGGCAAAGAGTTCAATAAACTGGAATTAACATTTGAGTTATATTCATCCTGGTTATACAACAACATACCACCTACATGATGATCGCCAAAAGCACGGTCATAATTAAAGTAACCTTGAATGTAAAAGCGTCTGTCACCGTCAGTACCAAAGAAAGAATCTAACGTATGATTGGTTGCATCCCCTATTGAATTTACTGTATAATTATATGTTCCATCTTCATTCTTGGTATAGTCAGTCAACTGGTAAGTATTATAACCCTGTAAACGATATTTGGAATTATAACTCCAGTTCTTAAATGAAATCAATGCTTTGAAGCTCAATCCTTTGGTAATAAAATCAAGTTTCTGATCAAAGTCCAGATTGGCAACAACCGTACTCTCGAACGTATCCTTATATCCCATACTGGACACAGCAACAGGGTTTACAGGATTATAGTTACCTGCCACAATACTACCCCAACGATACCATTTCTCATCTTCTTGCGGATACATTACAGGAAAATCGACCGGGTTAGTTCCCATGATAGCCCCAAAAATATTATCTACACCGGCTCCTTCTGAAGTTGTCAACGGACCATGCATATTGTTCAACTGTACATTCAAGTGTAAAGACAAAGTAGAAGTCTTCGACATATGGAAGTCCACATTATTCTGAAATGCATATTTCATATAGTCGATATTATTCTTATAAGAGAAGAAGTTGCTGGAACGGTCTTTCAGCATACCTGTTTCATGATTGACATTCACATTCATAAAGTAAGTAATCTTGGAAGTACCTCCGCGAACATTGAAGTTAGCTTTCTGATTGAAGGTCGCGTTCTTGAATACTTCGTCGTACCAATCCACATTCGGGTAAATGTATGGATTCAAGTTATTCGCCGTACCATAGATTTTATCATCTGAATACAGTGCATCTCCGGTACCTTGATTAGTAACGGCTTCATTATACATTCTCATAAACGTCACTCCGTCCACCGTTTTCGGGCGCTTAATGGGGGTATTGACGTAAGCCTCTACACGCACACCGATAATCGGTTTTTCAAGGTCGGAACCCGACTTGGTTTTAATGATAAGTACACCATTCGCACCGCGTGTACCGTACATGGCGGAAGCAGTTGCATCTTTCAGTACAGAAAAACTTTCAATGACTTCCGGATCAAGTGCATTCAAATCCGCTTTTGAGATTTCAACTCCGTCAAGTACAATAAGCGGAGTAGCACTGTTCATGGTAGCAACACCACGGATAAAGAAATCCGCACCGTTATTTCCAGGCTCACCACTACGTTGATAAGAGATCACACCGGAAAGGCGACCGGCAAAAGCCGTAGAAAGATTAGCAGTCGGTACTTTCAAATCTGCCGGACGTACAGACTGGATAGAACCTGTTACTGTTTCTTTCTTCTGTCCTGTTCCGAAGGCCGTTACGACTACTTCATCCAGCTGTTCTGCATCGTCAGATAAAGTAACACTCAGTACTTTCTGGTTTCCTACTTTGATCTCCTTAGAAGAATATCCGATAAAAGAGATAACCAGAACATCACTGGAAGTCGCCATAACCTCGAACTTACCATCTACATCGGTAGTCGTACCGGTTTTTGTTCCTTTAATCATAACAGATGCCCCAGGAATGGGATCTCCGGTGGCCGACTCGGTCACTACACCAATAATCTTGTGTTTGGCCGCTTGTTGAGTAAATTCGCCTTCAACTTTTAAAATAACTTCGTTACCTTTAATAGTATAACTGACTCCACTCCCTTTGAATACTTCGTTAAGCACTTCATTAATTGTACCCGAACAATTAATATTTCTAGTTTTTGTGTTTTTCAGGTCTGCTGCATTGTAGAAAAAAGTATAACTACTGTTTTTTTCAATAAGCTGAATAGCCTGTTTAATAGTGATTGACTGCCCTTTTACTGAAACTTGTCCCTGAGCTCCAAGGACAGATAACGGATAAAAAAGCAAAGTGAGGACGATATACTTCAAATATCGCCTGCAACTAGAGATTCTTTGTTTTCTCATGCTTCGACTGATTAGATTAGACATTCGATTAAGTTTATAATAAAATATTTATATTGATATTAATGAATAATAATTTGTTCATTGTGTGTTTCTATGGTCAAATTGAGACTAAAACAGATTTTATCAAGTACATCATCCAAAGTTTCGTCATAACGGATACTCCCACTAAACAATGCTTTTTTTCCTAAATTCCTCTTTAAGACTATATTTGTATTATACATCTGATTGACTGTTTCAATCAGTTGAGTCAACGGAACATCTTCAAAGTTATATCTTCCATTTTCCCAACTGATATTTGAGATATTCTCTATTTGTGTTTGTGCATTATCTACATTATAAGTCACTTTCTGAAGTGGTTGCATGACTATTTTCTTCCCGGTAGATTCAACATTAAATTCTATCTTTCCATGAAACAGCGTAATTTCATTCTGCTTTATATCATCTTGCTTGACAAGAAAGCAAGTTCCCTTCACTTCTATAAAAGCTTTATTAATGTGTACTTGAAAAGTACTTCCCTCGTGCTTATAAACTTCAAATAATGAATTACCACTCAACCAGACTTTTCTGTCTTTATTAAAATCTTTTGCAAATTGAATAGAACTTCCGGGCTTCATCCAGACCTTGGTGCTATCCGGCAAAATATACATCATACTTTGTTGGGCTTCAATCCTTACCAACTCATTCATTTCCGCTTTATTATCACCTAAAATCATCCAAAGTCCACCTATCAACAATAGGATAGCTACTGAAGCGGCAGCCAAATATGGCCTTAGTTCTACAAGAACTTAGTAATACATCTCACATCTTTTTTATTTTTTTTCGCATTAATCAATTAACTACATTGCTAATTATCAGATAATTACAGTTTACGTTCAAAAAAACTTTCACTTTTTTACAAAGTCGATGTGGGGTTAGAAAGAGCTGGTGTGTATTTATAGTATATGAGCAACAATAGAGTTTAAAACCAACAAGGTAGAATAGAATGGATAAGGTCGAAAGGAAAAGATTAATCAAAAGTCTGCTGTCAGGTAGACTCTCCAAAAAGCAACGGAAAGCCTTTGCTGACTTGGAATCGGTAGATATAGAAATAAAAAAACAATGGAATGAATCTGGAAACAGAGCTGCTGATATGGCAATAAAAGAACAAATATGGAAAAAGGTAAAAACTAAATGTGAATACAGGAAAAATAACAGAGTTCTTGTAGAACCAAGGTGGTATTTTGCCGCTGCCTCAATTGCACTTTTATTGACAATAGGCGGATTCTGGTTAACGTTTAAAGGCGACAAGATAGCTAATGAGCTTATTAAAATTACAGCTCAGCAGAACCAGATGTACACTCTTCCGGATAGCAGCAAAGTATGGATGGAGCCCGGAAGTTCTATTCAATATACAAAAGCTTTTAACAAAGAAAGAAAAGTCTGGTTGAGTGGTAATTCATTATTTGAAGTTTATAAGCATGAAGGAAGTACTTTCCAAGTATATATCGACAAGGCTTTTATTGAAGTAAAAGGAACTTGCTTCCATATCAAACAAACCGATGCCGAAAAGAACGAAATTACATTGTTTCGTGGAAAGATAGAATTTAATGTTGAATCCACCGGACAAAAAACAGTAATGAAGCCTTTACAAAGAGTGATATACAATCCGCGTAATGCTGAAATGAGAGTAGAACAGATTACTAATATAAAATGGGAAAACGGAAAATATAACTTCACGGATATTCCCTTGCAAGAGCTTATTAGTATCATCAATCAAATGTACAACTCCGACGTCACATTAGCAAAAGGTATCAATCATGAATCAGCATTTACCGGAAGCATTCGCTATGACGAACCATTGGAAGATGTAGTCAACAAAATTTGTTTCACATTAAACCTGAATAAAGAAGAACATGCAAATAAAATCATTATAAAAAAATAATAATTAAACTTATGTCTAATCTAAAATGCTAAAGCATGAGAAAAATTCAAATTTCTTACAAGCAACGATATCTGAAGTATATCGTATTGCTGTTGCTTTTTTACCCGCTCAACATCCTAGGAGCACAAGGAGTAATCTCAGTAAAAGGGCAAGCAATGACTATCAAACAAGCAATCCAGCTAATTGAAAAAAACAGTAATTACACATTTTTCTACAATGCTGCAGACTTGAAAAACACAACCAACAAAAATCTAAATTGTGAAGGGACTATTGAAGAAGTTTTAAAAGAAGTCTTCAAAGGTAGCGGAATCACCTACATGATCAAAGGTAACGAGATCATATTAAAGGTAAACAAAGAGGAAGCCGCACAGCAGCAACCCAAAAAGAAACGTACCGTTACGGGTACGGTGGTAGACGCTGAAAATGGCGATCCGGTTATCGGTGCTACTGTTGTAGTGAAAGGACAGAAGGACGGAGTAATTACCGATTTGGATGGTAATTTCACGATTGCTATCAGCGGCTCGAAAGCACAGCTGGAATTCAGTTACATCGGTTACAGAAAGAAAACAGTCGATGTAGGCGATCTTGGTGTCATCAACGTAAAGATGGAATCAGACAACCAACTGCTGAGTGAAGTTGTAGTAGTAGGTGCCGGTACACAGAAGAAAGTCAGTGTAACAGGGTCAATCACCAGTGTGAAAGGTCTGGAACTGAAAGCTCCAAGTTCTTCGCTTACCACCTCCTTTGCGGGAAAACTGGCAGGTGTTATTTCTATGACTTCGACCGGCGAACCGGGTGCCGCTTCCGAATTCTACATTCGCGGTGTGAGTACCTTTGGCGGACGAGCCACTCCTTTAATACTTTTGGATGATGTAGAAATTTCTACGGCAGACCTGAATAATATTCCGGCTGAAACGATCGAAAGTTTCTCTATTTTGAAAGATGCTTCTGCGACCGCTATCTACGGTGCCCGTGGTGCCAACGGCGTTATGCTCATCACTACCAAGACCGGTAAAGAAAACGAGAAAACCAGAATTAACGTCACGGTTGAGAACTCTTTCAATAAACCGATGAACTTCCCCGACTTTGTAAATGGTGCCACTTGGATGGAAATGTACAACGAAGCCCAATTGACACGTAATCCGGGAGCGACCCCAAAATATTCGCAACTTGACATCGACAACACACGCAACCAAGTTAATCCTTACATTTATCCGGATGTACAATGGAAAGACGTCATCTTCAAAAACATGAATATGAATCAGCGTGCCAATGTCAACATCTCAGGCGGTGGTTCAAAAGCATCTTATTATATGAGCTTGCAAGCCAATCACGATACAGGTTTGCTGGATACAAAGAAAGTATATTCGTATAATAATAATATAAACAATTGGGGATATAATTTCCAAAACAATATCTCTTACAAAATAACATCTACAACTAAAATCGATTTACACATGAACGCCCAGATTCGTAACAAGAAGGGACCGAACTACAGTACTTCCGATTTATTCGCTCAGATGTTGTATTGTAATCCTATTAACTTCCCCGTTACTTTCCCGGCACAACCCGGAGACACACATATCCGTTTTGGTAATGCTATATGGACAGGATCTTCGGTACGTACCAACCCGTATGCTTATATGTTGAGTTCATTCAAGGAATATAATGAGAACACACTCAATACTTCTTTAAAAATCAACCAAAAACTTGATTTCGTAACTAAGGGGTTAAGCGTACAAGCAATGGTCAATTGGAAGAATTGGGCTTCATCTTCCTACAACCGGACGATCGAACCTTATTATTATGGTATTAAAGGAGGAAGTTATAACCCTTCAAATCCTACTGATTATGAAATTGAACGCCTGGGAACATCAGGAACTGACTATCTGAAAACATCAGATATAAGCAAAGCTTCCGACCAGACTTTCTATCTGGACGCCCGCGTGAATTATGACCGCCAGTTCAATCTACATCATGTAACAGGAATGCTGATGTATATGCAACGTGAATATCGTAGTAGCGTACTACCCGAACGCAATCAAGGATTCTCAGGACGTTTTACTTACGACTACGGTCAGCGCTATCTGGTAGAACTGAATTTCGGTTATAACGGAACAGAACGTCTGGCCAAGAAAGAACGTTTCGAATTCTTCCCCGCCGTATCTCTAGGCTGGGTAATCAGTAACGAAAAGTTCTTTGAACCGATGACCAAGTATATAGATAACCTGAAAATCAGAGGATCTTATGGTCTGGTAGGTAGTGACGAAACCGGACTTTCTGCCGGTGCACAACACTTCCTGTACATCGACCAGGTATCGCTCAATAACATAGGCTTCACTACCGGTGTAGATATGAACTATACCTTATATGGTCCTTTAGTAACCAATTATGCAGTTGTTAATGGCGGTTGGGAACGCGTAAAGAAACTGGATATAGGTATCGACCTCGAATTATTCCGCCAGTTGACTATTACTGCCGATTATTTTAATGAGAAACGTTACAATATCCTGCTCCACCGCGAAGCATGGCCGGAATCTCTTGGATATTATACAGCTAAACCTTGGAGCAATAAAGGTAAAGTTGATAACTGGGGTATTGAACTAAGTGTAAACTGGAGAAAAGAATTCACAAAAGATTTATATGTAGATTTCCGTGGAAACTTCACATATACTGAAAACAAATATGTCAACCTGGATGAACCGGTTTATCCGTATGTATGGAAAACATCTACAGGCAAACCGTTAAGCCGCACAACCGGATATATCGCCCAAGGATTATTCAGCAGTCAGGAAGAAATCGATAATAGCCCGACACAGAATCTTGGTAGTACTGTTAAACCGGGAGACATAAAATACCGTGATGTAAACGGAGATGGTAAAATAGATGGCAGTGACCAAGTAATGATCTCTCCTTATGGAACTACCCCCCGCATCCAATATGGTTTGGGAATGAATGTAACCTATAAAAAATTCGATTTCGGTGTATTCTTCAATGGGTCGGCTAAACGCACTATCATGATTAGCGGTATTTCACCATTCGGCCAAAGTGACTATAATGTCATGCAATTCATTGCAGATGACTACTGGTCTGAGTCAAATCCCAATCCAAATGCTAAATATCCGCGCTTAGGATTGACTAGTTCACAAACAGCCAATAATACAGTAGCTAGTACTTACTGGATGCGTAACGGTAATTTCATCCGTTTCAAGACACTGGAACTGGGATATAAATTCAAATATGGACGCGTATACCTGAACGGTGACAATATAGCCGTATTCAGTCCGTTCAAGCTATGGGACCCAGAACTATCATGGAATGCTTATCCTTTGCAGCGTACATTCAACATCGGAGTACAACTTAATTTCTAATATATGAACCTAAATACGAGATAAATATGAGACTTATAGATAAAATAAAAAAGATGGGTAGTCTGTTAATACTCTCTACGTGTTGCCTGACATCTTGCAATTTCCTAGATGTAGTACCTCCCGAACAAGCAGGTCTGGGAGATGCCGTTAAAAAGCCGGAAAGTACACTTGGCTTCCTCTACTCATGCTATGCAGGAATCAAAGGTTCATCCAACCCAATTACTTATACCGGAATGGAAGCTGCATCTACTGATGAATTTGTATTCCCGGAATTATGGGGACACAGCGGACAGCGTGCCGGTTGGGGACTGCTGACTCCGGAATCTCCCGGAGACTGGAAATGGGGTAATATCTACCGCTATATCGGACAATGTTATCTGTTTCTGTCCCAATTACCAAATGCCCTCGATGTATCGGAAGTACAAAAAAGAGAATGGACTGCCGAAGCCAATTTCCTAATTGCTTACTATCATTTCCTGATATTAGAATACTATGGCCCGTGCCCTATCACTGATTCATACATTGATATGGATACACCGAACAATGAATATCACGGACGTTATCACTTTGATTACGTAACAAGCTGGATTTCCATGAAACTGGACGAAGCAGCTAAAGATCTTCCGGCCTCCCGTATCGGTTCGGAATGGGGACGTGCAACTTCCACTATTGCAAAAGCAGTAAAAGCACGCTTGTTGCTCTATGCAGCTTCTGACTTATGGAATGGGAAATTCCCTTATCCGGATTGGAAAAACAAGAATTTCGAAACACCGGGATATGGGAAAGAATTAGTCAGCCAGGTTTATGATCCCGATAAATGGGAACGCGCACTGACTGCTTGTAAAGACGCACTGGAATGGGCAGAAGGAGAAGGCGGATGCGGACTGATGACTACTAAAGAAAGTGCAATCCTTATGGGTAATCAAGGACTTAATCTAGGAGAGCTTGATGTTCCCGTAGACGGAGTTACCGAAGAATTCAAAAAACATGTTTATTTGATGCGTTATCTCGTAACTAGCCGTTACTCGGATGGTAACCGTGAAATGATATGGGGACTTGCAGATGACGGCGGTGTAGTAATGGCTTCTTTACCAGTACACGTGGTAAAAGTAGACGGAGGCCCTTGGAGAAGTGGATATAGCGGCTACTCTCCTTTATTAAACAGTGTAGAGCGATTCTATACCAAAGAAGGAGAATTACCTCGAATTGCTGCCAATAAAGGGACTTTCGCAGAAGAAGATTCATGGTATGAATCTGCAGGAAGAAGCAATGCGGATATTATCAAGTTAAATACCAACCGCGAACCACGATTCTATGCATGGCTTTCATTTGACGGAGACCAATACAGCCCACGAATTTCAGGCGGCAAACCTCTGGTACTCAATCTTAAGAAAGGCGAAGCACAAGGTTGGAACAGAACTGAATTCGCCCGTGATCACTGTGTCACAGGATACATGTCAAAGAAATTTATCCAACCCGACCTGAACTGGGGTACAAACTGGAGTAACAACGAAAAAAGCTATCCACGTCCTCTCTTCCGCTTGGCAGAACTTTACCTGAGTGTAGCCGAATGTTTGGCAGCTTTAGACAGACCCAAAGAAGCACTTACGTATCTGAACGTAGTTCGTGAACGTGCCGGTATACCAGACGTAACAGAAGAAATGCTGAATGATATGCCGGCCATGGATTGGATACGCAACGAACGTTTTGTAGAACTATGGGGAGAAGGTCTACGCTATTACGACGCACGACGTTGGATGATTGCCCCTGAAGTTTTTGCAGCTGGCGTACGTAAAGGGTTGAATATGGAACAAGTAGAAGAACCTACTTTCGAAGAGTTAAATCAACCTGTTATTGTAAATCAAGATTACAAATGGGAAAACCGTATGTATCTGGCACCTATATTTGCTAACGAAACATACAAGAATCCACAAATGGTTCAAGCACCCGAATATTAATCTTTAAACTGTTTACAAATTATGAAACAAATATTATACTCACTTCTTTTCTTGGGTTCACTCGCCACATTTACCGGATGTGAAGAAGCTGACTACCAAGAACTGATACCCCAAGAGTACAACAAGATTCTTTATTTAAAGAATAGTGGACAGAACGATCTGGTACTCTTCAACGATGGACAACAAGTAAAATATTCTATTACTGTAGTCAAATCCGGAAGCGATCCTTCCGCTACGGCCCAAGTCAGACTAAGCACATTATCTCAGACCGAAATTGATAATGAATCACGTTACAAAGGCAACAACTATGTTGTATTGAACAGTGATTGTTATACTTTCCGGAATAAGGATATTAGTTTCGAATCCTCAGATACCTATAAAATAGAAGAGTTTACATTAAATCCGGAAAAAATAACAGAACAGGTGGAAGCGGAAGCTAATGCCAACAGCATCTTTATTTTGCCTATCCGCTTAACCAGTAAAACTGATTCTGTCAATTTTGAGCAAAGAGACTTAATTCTTAAACCTCAAGTGAAACAGCTAGGTATCAAATTTGAGAAATCATCCACAATGATAGACCTGGGAATTAATAAGGAAGAAGAAATTATTGCTGAAATCAAAGTCTCCATGACATCCGGAGTCATCAACCAGTGGAATTTTACGGCCGGTATAACAGCCAGCACTGACCAAACAGAAATAGATGCATACAATACGGCCCAAGGAACAGATTACAAAGCAGTTCCGGAAGGAGCATTTTATCAACTGGAAGATTTGATATTCAGTTCCGGAATTAGTGAAAGCGTCGGGGTTTTAGTAGTAGACCGTTCTAAATTGACTAAAGGGGCGACTTATTTAATTCCACTACAACTTGAACAAAGTGAAGATCTTGAAACTATTACCTCGGACACTAAAAAACATTATGTAATCTTGAAGTATATGTTCGATATGGTGGATGATAAGATTGACTTGACAGATAAAATTACTGATCCGTTGAGCTGTGGAGCTAATTCACTAAGTTTTCTTTACGATGACGATACCAGTACAGCTTATGAAACCAAATATCAATCAGCAAGCGGAAATGCTCAGTATGGACAACCTATTGACATTAATTTAGGTAAAGAAATGAGAGCTATCATGTTTGAGTATATTACAAAAGGTTGGAATAACTCAGGACCTAAAGTAATTAAGTTATTTACTAGTAATGACGGAACAAACTGGAATGAGTTTGTCGAAATAAACGAAGGATTACCAACATCAAGTGAAGGAGGAAAAACATATACCTCAAAAGTATTTACGTCGCCTAATCCTTTCAGCTATCTAAGATTGACAGTAATGGAGTCTTATTTAGGAAATTGTATAGGAGAATTCCAGCCAGGTAGTACTTCATGGTATGCATGTTGGGGAATGGCCGAACTTAAATTATGGGGAATGTAATCACTAAAGTTAATACATAGGAAACGTTCTTATTATTTATAGAGCGGTTTCCTATACAAATCCAATAACTTATGAAATATATACATTTATATTTAACATACTTCTTATGTCTAATAACATCCTTAATATATACCGGATGTAAGGACGATGAGAGTGAACTGATTCCAAATACATTTGAAATCAGCAGTAGTGACCTGAACAAAGAGATTGACTTTAGAAGCACTACAATGTCAATCCCGGTAAAAACAAATCTGCGAACCAGCCAATGGAGTGTCAATTCCGACGAAAAATGGGCTACAGCTTTCCAACAGGATGATAAAATAATGCTTTCTATCCTTGATAATCAAGGAAAAACAAAACGTTATGCCAAATTAGCTGTTAAATCTGAGTTGGGCAATTATACCATTAATTTAACCCAATATGGAGTTAATGATGTTGATTTCAGAAACGACACTCAAATAGCCATAGTAAGTGGAAATGCTATCTCACAAGGAGATAACTGGAGCATCGAAAAGACATTCGACGGAATCAAAGGTTCACAGACACAAGGTGATGGATATCATTATCATTCTCCTTGGGATAATACGACTCATCCATTGCCTATAGATCTAGAATATACACTTCAAGGAGATAAACAAGTCGATTATTTTATCTATTATCCTAGAAACGGAAACGGAAACTTCGGAGCAGTCGATGTTTACGTTCAAACAGCGGATAACCCGAATTATGTTCTTGCAGGTACTTATGATTTCGGACAGCAGGGCGGGTTTGACGGCAAGACCGGAATACTAACTAAAACGGTCAAAGCCACTAAAGTTAAAATCACCGTTAAGACGGGTTTAGGAGGCTTCGCCAGTTGTGGAGAAATGGAGTTTTTTGAAAAAGCAAACTACAGAGATTTGAATGATCCACTCCTGACTGTCTTTACAGATCTTACTTGTAGTTCCTTGAAAGAAGGAGTTACCGACGAAGAAATCGATGCATTGGAAAGTGAAACTTTCAGACGTGTGGCCCATGCCTTAAAAGATAACACTTATGACGAATGGGAGAAAGATTTCCGTATACGCGAATATAAAGCATATAGCAATATCGACTACTGGGCAACAAGACTACAAACAAAGAAATACAGTAATCTAGACAATCCGACCGGAATCTACGTCAACAAAGATGAAGAAATCATAGTATTAGTAGGTAATATCCCGGAAGGACAAAAAGTATCATTACAATGTATTTGGGAGGAGAATGTCTATACAAGCGGTAGCTCCACTGACTACTACAAGCAAACACAAGCAACCGGAACGACCTACTCTTTGGAAGAAGGGGTTAACTTATTAAAAATGCAAGGTCCCGGTCAATTGTTCGTTATGTACAATGTGGATGGAGAACAGTTGCTTAACAACCCTGCTCCTATCAAAATACATATTCCTCTAGGACACGGTGTAGTTAATGGTTTCTTCGATTTGGAAGAACACAAGACAGATGCTAAATATGCAGAATTAATCAGTAAAGCCACCCACAAATATTTCTGTGTACGTGGAGAACGAATGATGTTCTATTTCCATCGTCTGAAAATGTTGGATGCTGCTCCGACTGAAATTTTATCCGCTATTCATCTTTGGGATGACATTGTCGGTTGGGAACAATCGTTAATGGGAATCTCTCAATACAGACAGGACGGAAAAATCAATAACCACATGTTTGCCATTTCTCCTGAAGGTTCGTATATGTGGGCATCTGATTATCGCATGGGATTCGTATATACGTATCTGAAAAATATTCTTTTACGTGAAAATGTAATGGCAGCAGAAGATAATGCTTGGGGACCTGCCCACGAAATGGGACACGTACATCAAGCAGCTATTAACTGGCCGTCGTCCACCGAATCATCCAACAATCTGTTCTCTAATTACGTAATTCGCAGATTAGGAAAATATAAGTCACGCGGACGAGGCTTGACATCTTTAGCCAATGCAATTTATAGAGATAAGCAGGTATGGTGGAATATGGGTACTTCTACTCACCAGAATGAAGATACTGAGATTCACATGCGTATGAATTGGCAGCTATGGATCTATTATGACTTATGTAAAGGTAACGAACAGGAAGCTAAATTCTGGCCTAAAGTATTCGATATCATGCGTACAACATATAAAGATGTGCCAGAAAGCGATCCGGGAGCAAGACAATTGGCTTTCGTCAAAGCTGTATGCGAAGCTGCCCAGGAAGACCTTACGGATTTCTTCGAAACATGGGGATTCTTCAAAACTGTAGATAATGTAAAAGTAGAACAATACGGTACATGGACTTATACAGTGACTGACAAGATGATAGCAGATACTAAAGCATGGATTAAAACTCAGAATTATCCGAAGGCCGCTCCAATACAATATATTGAAGATCGTAAAATTTCAGATTTTACATCCGGCGACTACCGATATAAAGAGGTTGGAGACTTAGGATATTATACCCAGTTCCAGAACAATGAAAAGATTACTAAAACTCCAACCTATACAATGGTGGCATCTGTGACAGGAAGTGAAATCACAATTAAGAATGGAGAACAAGCCGTAGCCTTCGAAGTAAGAAAGCAATCAACAGACGGTACTATGGGCGAAGTTGTTTATTTCTCTAACTTCTTAAAATTCAGTGTACCGAGAAATATTCCTTTAATCCGTACAGGCATTTATGCCGTGCAAGCTGATGGAGAACGTATTCTTGTGAATAAAGAATAAGTTGCATTTCACGATAATTATTTATAAAAATGGCAGGTAATATATGCCTGCCATTTTTATTACCTTTATAACGCACAATCTATATCAATAACACAATCAGACTTATATGAAAACATTCCACAAGTTTACCCTCCTGTTTCTATTTCTCTCTATTTTCAATGCAACACTTTCTTGCAGTTCCAACGACAAAACACTGCCTCAGCCTATACCTGACATCGAGGAAGAAGAGGAAGAGACAAAAGATGTAGTACTTCCCGAAGATATTCAGATTATACCGTACGGAGGAAAAGCCAGCGAATACCAGCCCGGATCTGACATTGACAAATCATACGATGGCAAATTTACTCAAGGAATCAGCTTCGAGTCACATTATCACAGTTCATGGAGTAATACATCCTTCCCTGTCACTTTGGAATATTTCTTCAAAGGAGATACGGAAATCAATTACTTTATTTATTATACCCGATCAGGGAATGGTAATTTTGGTGAGGTTGAAGTTTACACCTCTACCGATTCCGATAGAAAAAGATATACGCTTCAAGGAACTTATGACTTCAAAATGAAAGATACTCCGAGCAGAATCGTATTCAAGAAAGGGATGAAAGCCACAGGCGTTAAGTTTGTTGTCAAAAGCGGACTTGGTAACTTTGTCAGTTGTGACGAAATGCACTTCTTTAAAAAGAATGAGGATAACACTTTGGCAACTAAGTTATTGACCGTATTCAAAGATATTACTTGTAGCGAACTGAAAGCTGATGTCACCAATGAAGAAATCAACAAATTGCCAAGCAAATATTTCGTCCACATAGCCGAAGCGTTAAAAAACAACGCTTATGATGAATGGGAGAAAGAATTTCGTATCCGCAAATACAACGCTTATAGTGATATCAACGAGTGGGCGGAAAAGTTAATGACCAAACATTACAGTAGCTTGGATAACCTGACCGGTATTGCTGTGGAAAAAAACGACGAAATTATCGTCCTTGTTGGCGATACCTATGGACGCGAAGTTTCAATACAATGTGTAGGAGAAGAAAGAACGAACTTTTGGGAACCGCAGGAATATGTACAGACCGCCGCTTCGGGAGACGTTTACTATCTGGAACCGGGTATTAACAAAATCAAAATACGTAATAGGGGCCAGTTATTCGTCATGTACAACTGTGACCTGACCAGCCATCCGAAACCTATAAAAATCCATATTCCATTAGGAAGCGGAACGGTCAGCGGTTTCTTTGACTTGAAAGAACACAAAACAAATGCCAAATATGCCGAATTGTTATCAAAAGCCACCGACAAGTATTTCGGAGTACGTGGTGATAAGATTATCTTTTATTTCCACCGGGATAAACTGCGTGAGTTTGTGAAAGATGAAATATTGTCCGCTATTAACCTATGGGACAACATCATCGGTTGGGAGCAGGAACTAATGGGTATTGAAGATGTGCGCCCTACTCAGGTTAATAACCACTTGTTTGCAATTTCACCTGAAGGTGCATATATGTGGGCTTCCGACTACCGTATTGCATTCGTATATACCTATCTGGAAAATATATTACTATACGACAAGGTGATGAGTGCCAAAGATAACGCCTGGGGACCCGCACATGAAATCGGACACATTCACCAACTGGCAATCGACTGGCCTAGTTCTACTGAGTCGTCCAATAATCTGTTCTCGAATTTCATACTGTATAAACTTGGAAAATATTGTTCACGCGGCACAGAGCTTAATCTTCCTAAAGCGGCCGATAACCGAACGACTAACTCCGAAGGAAATATTACAGGAATGACACTTTCGGAAGCCCATTGCGTACTCAACCGACCTTGGTGTAACTTTGGCAGCAATTATCAGGGAGAAAATACAGAACTGCATATGCGTATGAACTGGCAACTATGGAATTACTATCATCGTTGCGGACACAAAACGGATTTCTGGCAAAGACTGTTCAAACTCATGCGGGAGAACCGGACATCCTCCAATAATCCGGGAGTTAAACAACTTCTGTTTGCTCGAATGGCAAGTGAAGCCGCACAAGAAGATCTGACCGAGTTTTTTGAAATATGGGGATTCTTTGTAACCGTAGATACACAGATCGATCAATATGGCAGCTATCAGTATACTGTAACGAAGGAAATGATTGAAAATACAAAGAAAGCTATGGCTAAATATCCGAAAAAAGCCAAACCTTTCTATTATCTGGAAGACCGGAAGAAAGGAGATATAGGATTGGATACTACTCCACCGGATGTTGGTCATTATACCCAGTTTCAAAAGATAAGACCTATAACAAAGGATATAAAAGGAAATATCAACGGACGGGAAGTGAGCATTACAAACGGAGATGAAGCTGTAGCTTTCGAACTCAGGGAAAAAGACGCTAATGGAAAGTTACTCTATTTTTCTACCTTTATCAAATTCGAAGTTCCCTTGACGGTATCATTGACGTACGCCAAATTATACGCCGTACAAGCCGATGGAAAACGTATTCTACTGGAAGAATGACTTTGCTTCACATAAACAGCCGATAAGAAGGCAAAAAGTTAAGCAATACTAAAAAGTGGTTCCTATTCTAGGAGAATGTTCCCATAGTGTGTCTTATATTTGAGTTGGTTTGAAATAGTAATAGTAAACTTAAACATTAAGAAATGCTAAAAAAAACATTAGTTCATAGGGGAACACCCCTTACGAGGTGTATTTACTTCGTACACACGGAAATATGACCGTCACAACATAAACGCATTAAGACCATGACAAATCTGAAAGAAAAAGTAAGACCTGTTTTCTACCCAAATAAGGGTAAAAAAACAAAATTATCTGTTATAATTATATGGAATTGACTAATAAATTACTATTTTTGACCGCAAAATGAAAAACGACAAATAACCCCCTATTAAAAACATAAAAAATATGATGAAAAAGCTATTCACAGTCGCAGCTATTGGACTAACCTTGTTAACCTGCCATACAAGCTGCACACAACAACAGAAGGCTCAGGAAGCCTTCGCTCCTATCAAAGTAGAAACTCCTGCCCGCCCTGCCGGACAAGAAGACGTAATCCAACTTGTTGCTCCCAAAATTGATACCGTACGTGTCGGTTTTATCGGATTGGGAATGCGTGGTCCTGGTGCCGTATCACGGTGGACACATATTCCGGGAACCAAGATTGTAGCCTTGTGCGACCTTTCTCCCGAACGTGTAGAGAAATCACAGGAAATCCTGAAGAATGCCGGAATGCCGGAAGCTACTTCTTACAGTGGTTCGGAAGACGCATGGAAGAAACTATGCGAACAGGAAGATATCGACCTTGTATATATAGCAACTGATTGGAAGCACCATGCAGAAATGGGCGTGTATGCAATGGAACATGGCAAACATGTAGCTATCGAAGTACCTGCTGCCATGACATTGGACGAAATCTGGCAGTTAATCAACACTTCAGAAAAGACCCGCAAGCACTGTATGCAGTTGGAAAACTGTGTATATGACTTCTTCGAGTTGACTTCTCTGAATATGGCACAGCAAGGTGTCTTTGGAGACGTACTACACGTAGAGGGTTCATACATTCACAATTTGGAAGACTTCTGGCCTTCATACTGGAATAACTGGCGTATGGATTACAATCAGAAACATCGTGGTGATGTATATGCTACTCACGGTATGGGTCCTGCTTGCCAAGTACTTAACATCCACCGTGGTGACCGTATGAAAACTTTAGTATCAATGGATACGAAAGCTGTCAATGGTCCGGCTTATATTAAAAAGCAAACAGGAGAAGAAGTGAAGGATTTCCAGAACGGTGACCAGACTTCAACTTTGATTCGCACAGAAAATGGTAAGACTATGTTGATCCAACATAATGTAATGACTCCGCGTCCTTACAGTCGTATGTATCAGATTGTAGGAGCAGACGGTTACGCAAGCAAATATCCGATTGAAGAATATTGCCTGAGACCTTCACAAGTTGATTCAAACGATGTTCCTAATCATGAAAACCTGAACGCACACGGTTCTGTACCTGCTGACGTTAAAAAAGCCCTAATGGATAAATACAAACATCCTATCCACAAAGAACTGGAAGAAACAGCTAAGAAGGTAGGCGGCCACGGTGGTATGGACTTTATCATGGATTATCGTCTGGCATACTGCTTACAGAATGGTTTACCTTTAGACATGGACGTTTACGACTTGGCAGAATGGTGCTGCATGGCTGAACTGACCCGCCTCTCTATTGAAAACAATTCAGCTCCGGTTGAAATTCCCGACTTTACTCGTGGAGGATGGAATAAAGTACAAGGCTACCACCACGCTTTCGTAAAATAAAAATAGTATTTTTGCAGACACGAACATAAATTAATCCGGCTTCTCCCCCAAAGCCGGATTATTCATTGGTTCGTGTTTCAACATTTTATAGATTATCATAATCACGTTTATGAAAACAGCTATTCCAAAGCCTTCTAAGCAAAGCATTATCCGTGAGGCTAGAGACTATGTAATGATTGCCATTGGCATGATTCTGTACGGCATCGGGTGGACGGTATTTTTACTACCCAACGATATCACTACCGGGGGAGTACCGGGTATTGCTTCCATTGTATATTGGGCGACCGGCTTTCCGGTGCAATATACGTATTTCACTATCAACTTCTTCCTGCTGCTGTTAGCTCTTAAATTACTGGGATTGAAGTTTTGTATCAAAACCATCTTCGGAGTGTTCACCCTGACTTTCTTTTTATCCGTTATCCAGAAACTGGCGGCTGGGATCAGTCTCCTTCACGACCAGCCTTTCATGGCGTGTGTCATCGGAGCGTCATTCTGTGGAGGTGGAATCGGGGTTGCCTTCTCAGCTAACGGAAGTACCGGAGGCACAGATATCATTGCAGCTATCATAAACAAGTACCGGGATATTACACTGGGAAGAGTTGTACTTATCTGCGACATGATCATTATATCTTCCAGTTATTTTGTCTTAAAAGACTGGGAAAAAGTAGTATATGGATTTGTAACTCTATATATTTGTAGCTTCGTGCTCGATCAGGTGGTGAACAGCGCACGTCAGTCCGTACAATTCTTTATCATCTCAAATAAATATGAAGAAATAGGACGACGTATCAACGAATATCCGCACCGAGGCGTTACAATCATCAATGCAACGGGCTTTTATACCGGACGCGAAGTGAAGATGATGTTTGTATTGGCTAAAAAACGGGAATCCCCCATTATCTTCCGGTTTATAAAGGATATAGACCCTAACGCATTTGTTTCACAAAGTGCTGTTATCGGAGTTTATGGAGAAGGATTCGACCATATTAAAGTTAAATAAAAACGAAATGAAAAACCAATATTGAGAAACATGAAATTTCGACTACACCCCCTCTTATTAACTAACATTTTTCTGGGAATATTTTCCCTGATAGTAACCAGTGCCGTAGCTGATAATGCAAAAAAGCCTTATTGGCAAGATGTGCAAGTAGTAGCTGTTAACAAAGAATATCCCCGTTCTTCATTTATGACTTACGACAATCGTGAAGATGCCTTGAGCGGGAAATTTGAGCGTAGTAAGTTCTATCGGTTATTAAACGGAACATGGAAGTTCTATTTTGTAGATTCCTACAAAGATCTTCCTGACAACATTACTGATCCGAGCGTCAGTACAGACTCATGGTATGATATCCAAGTTCCCGGTAACTGGGAAGTACAAGGACATGGAGTAGCCATCTACACAAATCATGGTTATGAATTCAAAGCACGCAACCCACAGCCTCCGATATTGCCGGAAGCGACTCCGGTGGGTGTATATCGCCGTGATATAGACATCCCTGCCGATTGGGACGGACGGGACATTTATCTGCACTTGGCAGGAGCCAAATCTGGTGTATATGTATATATCAACGGTAAGGAAGTAGGATATAGCGAAGATTCAAAGAATCCTGCCGAGTTCCTAATCAACCCGTACGTGAAACCGGGCAAGAATGTACTTACACTGAAAATCTTCCGTTGGAGCACTGGCTCTTATCTGGAATGTCAGGACTTCTGGCGCATCAGTGGTATCGAACGTGATGTGTATATCTACTCACAACCCAAAGTAGCAATCAGAGATTTCCGTGTAACATCCACGCTGGACGATACTTATAAAAACGGTATTTTCAAACTGGCAATGGATATCCGCAACAATACCTCACAGCCCTCTAAAGATTATGTTATCGGATATAAGGTGTTAGATCCGAAAACCGATAAGGTAATCGCTGCTTTCGAAATGAATACCGCCATAGGTGCGAACCAAACCATTCCTCTCTTTGAAGAAGTGAAAATAGAAGTCCCCAATGTAAAAACATGGACATCCGAACATCCCAATCTCTACAAATTACTGATGTACATCAAAGACGGAGATAAGTTTACAGAAATAGTTCCCTTCAATGTCGGCTTCCGTCGTATTGAGATCAAACCAATTGAACAAAAGGCTGCTAACGGCAAACCGTATGTTTGCTTATTCATCAACGGACAACCGTTGAAACTCAAAGGTGTAAATATCCACGAGCACAATCCGGCAACAGGGCATTACGTTACAGAGGAATTGATGCGTCGTGATTTTGAGCTCATGAAGCAGCATAACTTAAACAGTGTGCGCCTCTGCCACTACCCGCAAGACCGCCGTTTCTACGAACTTTGCGACGAATACGGGCTCTATGTGTATGACGAAGCTAACATCGAAAGTCACGGTATGTATTACGACCTCCGCAAAGGCGGCTCATTGGGCAACAACCCCGAATGGTTGAAACCGCACATGGACCGTACTATAAATATGTTCGAACGTAACAAGAATTACCCGAGTGTCACTTTCTGGTCGTTAGGAAACGAAGCCGGAAACGGATACAACTTCTATCAAACATATTTGTGGGTGAAAGAAGCAGACAAAAATATCATGGCTCGTCCTGTTAACTATGAACGCGCACAATGGGAATGGAACTCCGATATGTATGTTCCGCAATATCCAGGTGCCAGTTGGTTGGAAAACACAGGCAAGAACGGCAGCGACCGTCCGGTAGCTCCTTCGGAATATGCACACGCAATGGGTAATTCCACCGGAAACCTTTGGGGACAATGGCAAGCTATTTACAAATATCCTAACCTTCAGGGAGGATATATTTGGGACTGGGTAGATCAAGGTCTGCTCCAGAAAGACAAAAATGGTAGAGAATACTGGGCTTATGGAGGTGACTTTGGTGTAAACGCCCCTAGTGACGGTAACTTCCTTTGCAATGGGCTTGTCAACCCGGACCGCGGACCACACCCGGCTATGGCTGAAGTAAAATATGTACATCAAAATGTCGGTTTTGAAGCAATTGACGCTGCTTCCGGCAAGTTCAGAATCACTAACCGTTTTTACTTTACCAATCTGAAAAAGTATCAGATCCATTATAGCGTACTCTCAAATAACAAAACAATAAAAAGCGGAAAAGTTTCTTTAGACATCGCTCCGCAAGCATCCAAAGAGTTTACTGTACCTGTAAACGGCTTAAAATCCCAACCGGGGACAGAATATTTTGTAAACTTTAGTGTGACAACAGTAGAACCGGAACCGCTAATACCAGCCGGCTACGAAATAGCATACGACCAATTCCAGCTTCCGATTCAGGCAGAGAAAAGAATTTATAAAGCTAATGGTCCTGCACTGACAACAGCAACGTCAGGTGATGAACTAACCGTATCTTCTTCAAAGGTAAACTTTGTATTTAATAAGAAAAGCGGATTAGTCACTTCATATAAAGTGGACGGAACTGAATATTTCAAAGACGGTTTTGGCATTCAGCCTAACTTCTGGCGCGCTCCTAATGATAATGACTATGGTAACGGTGCTCCTAAACGTTTGCAGGTATGGAAGCAATCAAGCAAAAACTTCCATGTGACAGATGTCAAGATGACTACTGAGAATAAAGTTGTCTCGCTAAAAGCCACTTATTTGTTAGCTGCCGGCAACTTGTATGTTGTC
Source organism: uncultured Bacteroides sp. (assembly GCA_959606905.1). Next base: position 44,730 of record CAUHML010000006.1, read on the forward strand.
ACTTACAGAATCTATCCGAGCGGTATCGTAAATGTTAGTGCCCAATTCACTTCTACGGATATGCAAGCAGCAGAAACAGAAGTTTCCGAAGCTACGCGTATGGCTACCTTTACTCCCGGAAGCGATGCTGCCCGCAAAGCAGCTTCCAAACTGGAAGTTCCCCGTATCGGTGTACGCTTCCGTTTGCCCGCCCAAATGAACAATGTACAATATTTCGGTCGCGGTCCGGAAGAAAACTATATTGACCGTAATCATGGTACCCTTGTTGGCGTATACAAGACAACGGCAGATAAGATGTACTTCAACTACGTTCGTCCGCAGGAAAACGGACACCATACCGATACCCGTTGGATTGCTCTATCTCCTGATAAAGGGAATGGCCTGGCTATTGTTGCCGACAGCCTTATCGGCTTCAACGCTTTACGCAACTCTATCGAAGATTTCGATTCGGAAGAAGCCCTTCCCCACCCCTATCAATGGAATAACTTCAGCCCCGAAGAGGTTGCCAACCATGACGAAAAGGCTGCGCGTAATGTATTGAGAAGAATGCATCACGTCAACGATATTACTCCGAGAGACTTTGTAGAAGTCTGTGTTGATATGAAACAACAAGGAGTAGGTGGATATGACAGCTGGGGAGCACGCCCGGAACCCTTCCATCAGATACCGGCTAACCGTGATTATAGTTGGGGCTTCACCCTAGTCCCTGTCCGTTCGGCCAGCCAGGCTAATGAAGTAGCCAAATATGATTATCAATAACCTTATTATAAATTTTAAAGAAAAGACCCATGAAAGATTTATCTAGCATTGTTGCTAAATTCAAAGTACAAGGCACAGTGGAAGAAATCAAGCCACTAGGTGCAGGACTTATCAACGACACTTACAAAGTAAACACCAAGGAAACAGATGCTCCCGACTACGTTCTACAACGCATCAACCATGCCATTTTTCAGAATGTGGAAATGCTTCAATCCAATATTGCCGCTGTCACAAGCCATATCCGTAAGAAACTGACCGAAGCCGGAGAATCGGATATTGACCGTAAAGTTTTATCCTTTCTTTCTACTGAAGAAGGTAAGACTTATTGGTTCGACGGCGACAGCTATTGGCGTGTAATGGTTTTCATTCCTCGCGCCAAGACATACGAAACCGTCAATCCGGAATATTCTAATTATGCCGGACAGGCATTCGGTAACTTCCAGGCTATGCTGGCTGATATTCCTGAGACTTTAGGTGAAACAATTCCCGACTTCCATAATATGGAGTTCCGCCTGAAACAATTACGTGACGCCGTTGCAACCAACGCAGCCGGACGCGTAGCAGAAGTGCAGTATTATTTGGATGAAATAGAAAAACGGGCGGATGAAATGTGCAAGGCAGAACGTCTGTACCGCGAAGGCAAACTTCCTAAACGTGTATGCCATTGTGATACAAAAGTAAATAACATGATGTTCGATGAAGACGGAAAAGTGCTTTGTGTCATTGATCTGGATACGGTAATGCCTAGTTTCATATTCTCTGATTACGGAGATTTCCTACGCACGGGAGCCAACACCGGTGATGAAGACGACAAAGACCTTGATCGTGTAAACTTCAATATGGAAATATTCAAAGCATTCACCAAAGGATATCTGGAAGGTGCAAAATCATTCCTGACTCCTATTGAAATAGAGAATCTTCCCTATGCTGCAGCTTTATTCCCCTATATGCAATGTGTACGTTTCCTTGCCGATTATATCAATGGAGATACTTACTACAAGATTAAATATCCCGAACATAATCTGGTACGTACAAAAGCACAATTCAAATTGCTTCAAAGCGTAGAAGAACATACACCGGAAATGGTAGCATTCATCAATGAATGCTTAAAAAAGTGAGAATAGAAAATTGAGAATGGAGATTTTACTTAGTGAAAACTCCATTCTTCCAATGATAAACAATTGGGCGGCGGAGGAACGGTTTTAGTTTTTCCGCCGTTTCTTTTGCCATATAGTCAGGAGTGGTCAATGTAAGAGTCAGTTCCGAATTATCTTTGCTAAAATCAGCCTTCATCAGCAACATATCAGCAGAACGGCGAGCCTCATCAAAATCATAAATAGTTGTCGAATCAGGAGTACTCAAAAAGTCACTCATCACCGGTAGAGAGATAAACTGAGAATCTGCAAGTGGTTTCCAATCGGTCGTATAGAAACGCAGACTACTATCACATGCCGGAGCACAAGCAGTAGAGACCAGACATACCACTTTCGTCGTATCGCTCAGTGCCAACACCTTCATCTGCCAAGATGTTTGCGGAGACATTTGCATACGGACATAATCCGTACCAAGCTCTGTCATTTCCGACTTTTTACCAAAACGGTTTTCAACTTGCGCTTTCATCTTGCTTTCCAAAAAGTCAATACAATCTTCACGATTTACTTTAGTAAGCAAAGGAGTTAATGAATCCGGGATATTCACAAACAAAGTTTTAGCTTCCTGCGCCTGAAGAGAAGCCAGCGAAAACAATCCTACAACAAAAAAGAATATAGCGGAAACGAGTCTATTTATTTTCATATCAATCTTATTTAACCTATAATAGTCAGATTATGAATCTGCCGTTTTAACTTTTAGACCCCAAATATAAGAATATCATTCCGATTAACACCAGTATAAGGTCAATCGCTTTGCTTTTTAAATTCTTTTCACGGAAGAAGAGTGCTCCAAAAGTGAAAGAAACAATTACACTTCCCCGGCGAATCATCGAAACAATGGAAATCATAGAATCATCATAACTCAATGCATAAAAGTAAACGAAATCGGCGGCCGAAAGAAATACGGAAATCAGGATAATTGTCCAGTCCCAACGAAACGGTGTGGTAGACTTCCGTTTAGGCCACCAAAGCAGAAGCAGAATAGGACACATGATAAAAACCTGATAGACATTGTACCATGACTGCACCAGCATTGGATTCAGAGATTTCATCAGATATTTATCATACAATCCGCTGATAGCTCCTGTTATTGCGGCCAGTACAATAAAAAATATCCACTTATTATGCTTAAAATCAATTCCTTCCTTCTTTCCCGAACGGCTTAACATGAAAAAAGAAGCAATAGCCAGCATCACCCCAATCCATTGGTAGAGATTCAACCTTTCGCCAAATACCAACATCGCTCCGATAAGCACCATTACCGGACGAGTAGCATTGATAGGTCCCACGATAGTGATAGGAAGGTGTTTCATCCCAAAATACCCGAATATCCATGAGGATAACACGATGAATGACTTGATAATGATATATTTATGCTGTTCCCAACCAGCAACAGGAACATTAAATATTGTTCCTCCCAACAAATCCGGCTCATACACGGACAGCAAGATGAAAGGCAGAAAGACAAGACTGGAAAAGAAAGTATTCAAAAACAAAACGGGAAGCACTGCATTATCTTTCAGCGACTGTTTCTTGAATACATCATAAAAGCCCAGCAAAGTGGCTGAGAGAAAAGCTAATAATAACCACATAAAAGATTGTTATAAGTTATTAGTTATATAAACAAGGTTTCCGGATATTCCACATTGACCAAGAACAAGGCTTGTCCCGGAGCAGATGTCCCGGCCTTGCAACGATCCTGCTGCTCGATTATTCTTCGGAAATCTTCAACAGAAAGTTTTCCACGTCCCACTTCAATCAGTGTACCTACTATGGCACGCACCATATTTCGCAAGAAGCGATCGGCACGAATGGTAAACACCCAAGTAGCTTCATCATCCGTCACTTTTGTCCATTCGGCATGAGTGATATGGCAGATGTTGGTTTTTACATCCGTATGCAGCTTGCTGAAACTTGTAAAGTCGCTATATTCAAAAAGGGTACGTGCAGCCTCGTTCATCCGTTCATAATCCAGCGAACTATAAATCCGCCAACGATATTGCCGGTTGAAAGGATACTTCACTGCTGTCACATAATATTTGTAAGTCCTTGCTGTTGCATCAAAACGGGCATGAGCTTCCGGTTTTACACGGCAAACCCGATAAACAGAAATATCCGGAGGTAACAAACGATTCAATTTTTCAGCAACAGAAACTGTATCTAATAGTCCGTCATAATCGAAATGAGCCACCATTAAAGAAGCATGTACTCCGGCGTCTGTTCTACCCGCCCCCACTACCTCTATTTCGCAACGTAGAAAAGTGGATAACGCTTTCACCAGACATTCCTGCACACTAATCCCATTCGGTTGAATCTGCCAACCGTGATAGTTGGTTCCGTCATAAGCCAAATAAATGAAATACCTTTGCACTCTAATTCCTGTTTTTAGGGTTTTCGTGTGCAAAAGTACTCATTTTTTTATTCATAAGTAGAAGGAGTAGTACCAAAAGCGTCTACAAAATGTTTACGGAACGTCGGAATATCATTATATCCCACCATTTCAGCTACTTCCTGCACACCGTATTGTTTCGTTTTCAACAATACACCCGCACGACGCATACGTACTCCCCTGATAAGTTCTATAATCGTATAGTCCGTACTTTGCTTCACTTTTCGGTAAAGAGTCGGCTGACTCATATTTAATTCCGATGCAAGCTTCTTCACACTAAAGTCAGCTTCACAGATATTTTCCTCTACAATTTTAATTACGGAAGTGATAAATGGATCTTCTGCCTTTGCTTCTTCTTTTCCCGGCTGCTCTGTTTCATCTGCGTCAACGGCATCTGCTCCAGGTAACTTAAATAACTTTGCATACATTTGTTTCAACGTCTGACGGCCATTAATCAAATTACTGACTTTCGCTTTCAGAATACCGGGTGTGAAAGGTTTCAACACATAATCATCTGCTCCCAACTCCAAACCATGGATAATATCGTCATCCTCTACCTTCGCTGTCAGCATAATAAAAGGGATACTACAAGTTTCCGGGCATTCTTTTACTTCACGGCAACATTCAAATCCGTCTTTTATCGGCATCATGACATCACAAATTATCAAATCCGGCAACTCTTTCATAGCCATATCCACGCCTTCTTGACCGTTAGTAGCCATCAACAGATTATATTCATTCCCAAATAAAACTTTCAGATAAAGCCGAATATCTTTATGATCTTCCACAATTAATATTGTCTTTTTCTCTTCATTTGTCACAGATTGTGCCATTTCTTTAGGAGACAATACTCCCGGAAAAAGTATTGGACCCTGTCTCCCTATATTTTCGCTAATTTTCGAATCAGCTTTGAGTTGATCCAACACTTCCGGTTCTACTTCAGGCAGTTCTTCCGGATCAATAAACAATATATTCGGCTCACTTTCCAGGACGGCTCTATCTACCGGAAGATTCACCGTTACCTTTGTCCCCTTTCCTTCAACACTTTCCAATGAGATTGTTCCTTGATGCGCCTCTATCATCTGCCGCATAATAGAAAAGCCTAACTGTGCGGCAGATAAATCATTATCCAATGTCCCGTTCTCACTCATTAATTGCTCGGAAGTTCTCACCTTCTTCATTCCATTATCCTCTACTATCAGACTGACATAATGCACATTATTCTCTATTATTTCACAAACAGAAAAATAAACTGTTCCTGCATAATGCGTATGAGTGAAAGCATTTGTCAACAGATTATGAATAATAAATTCTATTTTCTTCTTATTTACATAGAATTCCAGTTCTTTCTTGACCCTTTTCTCGCAACGAAAATCAATCGGATATACTTTCAACAAATCACGGACTCCAAAGACACTACTATCAATCATCTTTTCTACCGAATAGGGAGCTACTTCCAACTTCGTTTCCGGACTCCCCTGTCGGTATATAGCCAGTAATTGATCACAAGCATCAACCATACGAAGCGAATTCCGGTATGCAACCTGCAAAGAAAGGTTCGATATTTGGGAATTGTCTTTCTGTAATTCTTTCAACGGAGCGATGATCAACGAAAGAGGAGTACGCAATTCCTGTACAAACAACATAAGCAAGCCGTTCCGCAAAGCTTCTATCTCCTTCTTTTGAGTCTGCTTCATCTTCTCCAGGCTCAAGTTCTCTTTCAATACCAACTCCCGGTCACGGTGCATCTGCTTACGCTGCTCTTTCTTCTTAAAATAAATGTAGAAAAAACAAGAAAATGCGACAAATAACAAAACATAAGCTATATAAGCCCAAATAGTTTGAAACCATTTATCTTTTACAACCACAAGAATCTCATTCACATCCCCTTCCTTACCATCCGGAAATACAAGTTTCGCCTGCAAAGTATATTTTCCGGTAGACAGTCCATTGAACCATAAGCCTTCCGAAAGTGGCACCATTCTCCAATCCTTATCTAAGGGAAGTAATCGATAAGCTATCTTACGTTCAGCCATCCCATAACGTAAATCGGAAAAGAACAAATGGAAATCATTGTTATCAGAATTGAATACAAGCTTTTTCTGTTGTTCCGGAGAACCTGAAAGAATCAACTGTCCATTTCGTTTCTCCCCAGCCAAGATCGTTTCTCCACCCACTTCTATATCTGTCAACATCAGCTGCCTTCTTTCACAATCCGCTTTCGTAGCAGAGGGATCAAAGAAAATCAATCCCCAAGAATTTGCCCAAAGCAACCGTCCATCATTCAAACGGCATACCGCACTACAATTACCTACCGAAAGATAATTATAGAAAGCATCCTGCCCATTTCTAATCGTCATCACTCCGACATTATTTCCGGCCCAAGTATTCCCGATACGATCATCTACCATACAGCCTACATGTCCATTGGTCAGTCCGTTTTGCAAAGTGTATATAGCTTCCAACTTATCCTTCTCCCTTCCATCAATACGGATAACGACATTCAAATAAGCTACATAAATCTGATTATAGTTATTTACATAAATAGTTCGTACAGCCGCCTCTTCCAGTCCATTTTCTTTCTCAATATTTCCTTCTACTCTAATTTGTACTCCATCCGTTTCAAGTCTTTTCAAACCTCTATCCGTCCCAATCCACACATTGCCTTCTTTATCCTCTGCTATTGCAAATACATTCTTTATTTCTTCAGGCAATTTAATGCTCTTGCATTCGTGAGTTTCAAGTTCAACCTGCATCAACCCATTTGAAGTGCCTACCCACAAACGATTCCATGAGTCCAGGCAAAGACTATAAATAACAGTTTGTATCCTCTCACCTTTATTATTTTGCAGATGAAAGGATTCCACCTCATTTGTTAATGGATCAATGATAACAATCTCTCCCCAATTATTACCCAACCAGATATTCCCGTTCTTACCTTTATATATATGAAAGCGTCCGGAAAAGTCTGATGCTTTTTTCCAAGGTTCAAAATGTGTATCCAACGAAAACACAGGAGTAGTACTTTTCATAATCCCCCCATCGCTAACGGTCAACCATACATATCCTTTTGAATCTTCGACCATACCATCCACCCGAGAGCCAAAATCCTGCCGTACCCTACTGTACATACTATCACTAATATCAAATTTCACGACCCCACCGCCAAATGTACCTACCCAAAGAATTTGTTGTTTATCATCCCAAAACAGGCTGGTCATTTTATTCTCAATACTCGAATGGAATGCCTTCTCATTCTTCGTCAGCAAAGTCAACACAAACGGACTCTTACACAGATTGTCATTATCGAAGCGCAACTTATACAATCCATTCCAAGTTGTCAAATAAAAAGTCCGGTTATCTTTCAAAACCAGATCCGTAACATAAGAATTAGAGAATTCAGACTGATCTTTTCCTTCCATGGAGATAACACGTTCCTCATTCGTTTTAAGGTCATAACATATAATGTCATCCCATAATCGGCAAATCCATAAATAACCATGCCTTAAAAACAATCTATTTACTACGCTGTATTCCTTAATCAAAGAAGTTTTTTTCGCCACTAAATCATAATGTACCACTTTCCTCTGATTAACAGAGAAATACAAATTTGTTTTTCTATCACTACAAAGATGAGCAACCTTTCCTCTTACCAAAGGCTCAGGATTCAAAAGACATAACACAAAATCATGTTTTCCTTCTGTCTTGCGAACAATGCGCGATTCAAATAAACCTTGTGAAGTAACCAAATACAAACTCCCGTCATTCCAGCAGAAATCCAGAATATCTTTCAGTTCCAGAGGCTTATCAAAACGTACCGGCAAAAACTTTTCAATATCCTTATCAAAACAAGTAATTCCACCTTGGAAAAGTAACGCATAATATAAACCGTCGGGACCTTCGCAAAGTTTTTTCACAGCTTGATGCAGAGGAGTGGAAAGAGAATCAATCCCCATAATGAGGGGATAGTCACGAAATCTAAATCCGTCATAACGTGAAATTCCTTTATCAGTAGAGAGCCATATAAAACCGTCACTTCCATAACAAACATTATAAATAGTATTGTCACTGACTCCGTTTTTGATTACTACCGGTTCCAGATTCCAATGAGTATCTATTGAATATGCAGGGAAAATACCTGACAATACCAGTAGTAAAAAGAAGAATTTCCTCATATCTTAATAGTATTTTGTTCATGTGTATTGGTCGATAAAGGTAGACAAAATAATTATCATCAAATCACATAACAAATATTTTTTAGAAATAATTCACAATAAAACAAAAGCCCTCCTATTCTTTTGAAATAGAAAGACTTTTGCCGTTTGTTTTGTTCATTACGCAATCAATCTCCAATTATTATATTGTTTGCTGCTCGGTTCCTCTTTTTTATTGAAAGGAGCGACTCATATCATACAGACACTCCTTAATAATATATATTATACTAATACCTAAATGCAATAAATTCTTATGATATTATTTAGCAGCTTTCAGAGTAAAGCTATAAGTTCCTTGACCGGCAGCAAAGTTATAGCTACCTTTGAAGTTTACCGGTACCTTTACTACACAGTTCCCCTGGTCGCTTACACGGAAATAAAGATAAGTAGTAGAATTGAAGATGCTGTTACCGTCAGCAGTTGTTGATAAAGAAGCGCCATATCCCTGCCAACTGAATAAGTCAGTCGAAGAAGAGTAAGTAGTACCGATATAATACACCGCACCTTTATCTATATTAAAGTTCAATGATACACATAATGCGAATTGCTCAACGAAAGCGCCACTTCTTGTACGAGCCTGATATTCGGCAAGCATTTTCACCGCTTTCTTATCAGTAGCATCACCATAAAATCCTTCTGTTGTTTCCGATTCACAGTTACGGACAGTATTACCATTCTGACGAAGCGCTTCCAGCACACTTGCCATTTCCTCTGCAGTAACAGAAGGAATTTCCTCAGCTTTCTGATCGTAAGCTGCCGACTCAATACCATATAAAGATTTCATGGATTCGAAGTTTGAAGTATTATCTTCAAAACTGTCACTTTCAGCATTAGAACATGCTACAAAAGTTAATGCCAATACACATGCGAAAAAGAATTTAATTGATTTCATATTAGTTCCTCCTAAATTTTACTTATTCATTTAATCTGCTTGCGAATCGTTATTTATCAGTTCGCGGTCTTTTTACACTTTTAATTGTTTATTTATTCATGTTCCTTAGGAGGGGAATCTTAAACTTAAGTTGTCTTATTTATCTTTCCTTGTTCGTTTGCACATCGCAAACATAGGTATTTTATTCAATAAGGAAAACTTTCTGAAAAGAAAAATGAATGAATTACCACTCTTTAACGAATGAAATACAGCTTACTCAAGCGATTGACTAAGTTCTACAAGTATTAAAACACCACCCACATGCAAATCATTCATCACAAAAGACAAAAACACCAATTAACAACAACGAATGATCAACCACCCATAAATGAATTATTCACCACCCTACTTATCAATTTCCATTGAAGACAAAGGCAAGAAAGATGAATCTGCCAATCAACAGCTATCTGCATTATGCCTACTTTTGTAACATCAACAAACAAAACCCATCATGCGATGAAAAAGAAAAGAATCTTATTTTTGTTCGTTACCCTGTTTGCTTCTACCTTATTATATAGTCAGGTAGTCGGAGTAAAAACCAACGTCGTAATGGACGCGCTTAAAATTATCAATCTTGGAGCCGAAGTCGGTTTAAGTAAGAAATTAACTCTGGACTTGTATGCCAACTACAACCCTTGGACATACAAAGATCAGAAGATGATGAAGATGCTTGCCTTCCAACCGGAGCTTCGATATTGGTTCTGTGATAAATTCAACGGTCATTTCGTAGGTGCACACCTTCATGGAGGCGTTTATCAGGCAGCAGCCATTGATATGCCATGGGGCATCTGGCCCGAATTGAAAGACCACCGTTTCAAAGGACACTTTTACGGATTGGGCGTTTCCTACGGTTATCAATGGATTCTGGGCAAGCACTGGAATCTTGAAGGAAATATCGGTATAGGTTACGCGCGTGTCAAGTATGAGCAGTTCGAATGCAAGACGTGCGGTGAAAAAGTCAAGGAAGGACATAAGAACTATGTAGGTCCTACAAAAGCCGCCGTCAGTTTAATCTATTTATTTTAAAACAAAACAAATATGAAAAAGATATTATGCATATTCTTCTGCCTGCTGCCTATATTAGGCGGGAAAGCACAGACTCTCTATAAAGATCAAGTGCGTATAGAGAAAGAATCTATCACACGCAGTGAAGATAACAATGTATTAACTATCAATCTGGACATTGTTCTAAAAGAAAACCTGAAACTGGAATCCAACAATGTAGCCACATTGACTCCATTTCTTGAGGCAAACGGAAAGACCAAGGTGTTATCTTCTATTGTGGTATACGGACGTAAGCGCGACATCGTCAACCAGCGTAACCATAAAGCTCCCGAAAACACTTATACCATTTTACGTCGTAAACAGCATCAGGAACAAAAAGTAAACTACTTGGTACAAATGCCGTTCGAAGCATGGATGCGCAATGCAAATATGAAATTGAATATTGACCTATGCGGTTGCTGTGACATCCTGGAGGAGAACAGCGGTGAATTAATCACCCAATTGAACATTTTACCACTGAAAGTAAAACCTTCCATAGCCTATATCACTCCTAAAGCTGAAGACATAAAATATCGTGCAGTAGAAGGAAGCGCATTTCTGGATTTCCCGGTCAACAAAATCATCATCTATCCGGAGTATCGTCGTAACACAAGTGAGTTGGCAAAAATACGTGCAACAATCGATACCGTGCGCAACGACAAATATACAACTCTTACCCGTATAAAGATTCACGGTTACGCTTCACCCGAAGGCAGCTACGCCAACAATACCCGTTTGGCAAAGAATCGTACCCAGGCTCTTGTAGATTATGTGACCAGTTATTACAATTTCGATAAGAAGCTCATCACTTCGGAATATACCCCGGAGGACTGGAAAGGTTTCCGCAAATTTGTTTCCGCTTCATCAATAGAGAAAAAGGAGGAAGTTCTTCGCCTGATAGATGATGAAAGCATAAACATTGATAAGAAGGAACGCGATATCGCTAATCTGGTTGGACCTCAGACATATCAATATATATTGGCAGAATGTTATCCTGCACTCCGTCATTCAGATTATACGGTCAATTATACAGTTCGTGGCCTCAGCCTTGAAGAGTCTAAAGAGATAATTAATAAACGCCCGCAATTATTGAGTTTACAGGAAATCTACCGGATTGCAGAAAGTTGTGAACCGGGAAGCGAAGAATTCAACCATTCTTTCCAAGTAGCCGCTACAATGTTTCCGGATGATCCAATCGCCAACCTCAATGCCGGAGCAATGGAAATACAAAAAGGTGGTGATATGACAACCGCCAAGAGATATCTGGCTAAAGCTGATCCAAAAGCGGCAGAGACACAGAACAACCTGGGAATTATCGCTATGATAGAAGGAGACTTAGACACAGCCGAAAAATATTTCAATGCAGCTAAAGCTGCCGGTCTCATAAAGCAAGCAGACGCTAACTTGAAAGAATTAAAGAAGAAACAAAATTATCCCTTAGAATAACAAAAAACAATAACACAGACAAACAGTATTTGTTCCCCCCTATGATTTATAATTAAAATTTTAACCCCAAATCAAGAAACGCATCACCTGAGAAGGCAGTGCGTTTTTTCTTATCTATCAAGTAACGGCTCACATTATTTTCCTGGGGATTTAATATATTATTTCAGTTTGCCAATTTGAGGGGGTTATTTCAAAGCAGCCGCATCCGAAATATTAGTCTCCGCTACTACAGATCCGAACTTTTTCAACACGGTCACAAACCAGCTATTTGACTAATACACAGCGAAATACGTTTCATTAAATTCTCAAACAATTCTCACCGTTGTGAGAAAAAATACTCATCACTATGAGAAAATATTCTCACCTTGATAAGAATTAATCCTCACTAAGGTGAGAAAGTATTCTTGTAACGATGAGATCATCCACCTGTTCCACGTAATGCAGTCTGCTATGAACACGGCAACAGCAGCAGTAAATCATTCAAAACAGAATGAAAAAGACACAAATCATTCCATCCCGCCTAAATAGTTGCAAAATTTATTCTATTGCGCAGAATAAGTTGAAGAAAATATATAATACAAACAGTGGAAAAAGAAAAGGAAAGGCGGTATAATATTCATCTCCTCAACAAATCATTCACAAAATGACTAATTCCCCCACCCCAAAAGTGACATTTGAAAGATTGAAAAATTCACCTTGAAAATTGAAAAAAACACCAATCAACAGTTTTACATTTCTCCCGTAACTTTGCAATGTCGATAAGGAACAAAAAGATTCCTTAAAACAAACAAAACAAAAATTTAGTAATAAACAAATAAAAGAAACATTGCCTATAAGAAACAAACAAAATCCCTCCAACTGGAAGTTAGTTATTTCACCTTATAATATATAAGGGCTTCCGATCAGAAAAAGAAATGATGTTTTTCACAAAACAAATGCTCCTCATCTTTTAGATGACTCTTACCCCCAAAAAAGAAAAAGAAATCAGCATAACTACTAATAATATGTAGTGTGCAACTAAAGAAAAGAAAAAAATTATAGCATCACACATTAAACTCAAAACAAAGATGAAAGTTAGAAATTTATTATTAGCAAGTCTAGCAGTAGCTGCCATGACAGCTTGTAGCAACGAGAATGACGAATTCGTAAACAATGGTAATCAAACCGGTGAAAAGAATGCGATTATGGAATTTGGTATCGCATTTCCTAGTTTAACCCGCGCCACAGAAACTGGATTGTCTGCAGAACAGGACTTCCAAAGCGCAACTGTTATTATTAGTTATGAAAGCGGAGGAAAAGATGTGACCATTATTCCTAGAATTAAGTTCGAAGAATCGACTCCCAATGTATTGTATACCAAAGACAAAATCACGGTACAGCCAGGAAATGCTACTGTAGATGTTGTGCTTAACCCGACATCAGCAATTGAAGCTGCTTTAACCGGGGATGGCTGGTTCACCAGCATTTATAACACATCCACATATAATGCTGGCGAAATCACTGGAATCGACGATATCACTGGCAAAAACAATTTCTTGATGAGTAGTGACGGCAAGACAAAAGTTAAATTTGTAGCAGAACAAGAAGTCCCTGCTTTAGTAAAAGTCAGTCGAGTAGCTGCTAAACTGGAAGAAACAACTCCAACCAATAATGCTTTTGATGTTACCAATAGCAGCGAAGGAACAGCTATGAAAGATCCGGCTGGAAATGCTATCAAGGTGGAAATTTCCATAAGCAACTATTCATATGCTAATTTGCAAACGACTTCGTATGTATTCCCACAGACAAATGCCATCACCCCAGCTTTGTTCCAAGAATATACATTAGGTTCGTTTGCTTACAAGCCTATTACTGGTATAACGACTCAAAACGAAGAAGAATTTGGTTCTATCGTATACTGTCTCGAAAACTATGGAGAAAATCACACAATGGCGATATATAAAGCTACAGCTACTATCAATGATGAAGCCAAAACATTCTGGGTAGACAGAGACAATGTATTGTACCAATCTATCAATGAATTAAAAGCAGTATATACAGACATTGAAGCAACGACCTCTATTGCAGATTGTTGGAGTAAGTACGGTGTCAGAAAATATGAAGAAGGTGTATGCTACTACAAAGCAGACATCCTAAGTAATGGCAAAGCCGAGATTGTTCGTAACAACGTTTATAAATTAAAAGTTACAGGCATAGCAAAGCTAGGATTACCGGAACCAAAAGACGAACCCAAGCTGGCAACATTGAAACTCTCAGTTGAAGTTGAACCATGGACTATTCAAACAAATAATTTTGAATTCAAATAATTTCCAAAGATAAAAAGTTGCAAGAGGGAGAGAAGGAGATTCCTCCTCTCCCCCCTTATCTATTTCTACATCTCTCGCGCTTCACCAAAAGAAGATTAATCAAACAAAACATAAGCGTTCCAAAAGCATAAAAACAGAAACAATGATAAGCATATTAACTGACATACAAAAAAAAGCAAACAAGATATTGCTATTCACAACATTGGTTGGTACAATGACTGCTTGCGATTCCGTACTTGATTTCGATGAAGGCGATTGCAGTATCGAATACGGCGTAACATTCAAGTACGACTACAATATAAAAAATGTGGACGCGTTCGCTCAAGAGGTGAAAAACATAACGCTTTATGCTTTTGATGACAACAATAATCTCGTAGCCATGAAAGCGGAATCAGGAGATATGTTGGCAACAGGCGAATATGCCATGACAATGGATATCGATCCCGAAAAATATCACCTCATAGCATGGGCAGGACTGGACGATGAATCATTTGCTGTTCCCTTGCTTACTCCCGGCAAGGCTAATATTACAGACCTTAACGTCAAAACGATACGCAACAGTGTGGTAGTCCCTACTAAACAGGGTAGATCAGAAGGAGATAAAGACAAGTTTATTGTAGAACATGAACTCTCCTCATTATGGCACGGAGAATTAAAGAAAGGCCCCTCTACCCGTAGTGGAAGAAAGCGCTTCACAGAAGTCAGTTTAATAAAAAACACAAACAATATACGCATTGCTTTGGTGCAAGTAAAACAAAACGAAAATGCAACAATCACACGTGCTATCAATAAAAACGAATTAAAATTCAATATATACGACGATAACGGATTTATGAATTATGACAATACGCTATTGGACGATGATATGTTGACTTATAAACCATTTATGACTGAACAAAAAACAGTTGCTACTAGGGCATTCAACGTGGTAGACACTGAATATCCTGCTGTCATTGCAGAATTGAGCGTAGCACGACTCATGAAGGACAAAAATCCCGAATTAAGTATCATAGATACGAAAACAAATAAAAATATCCTAAAAACCGGAGATTTGATCGGGTATCTTAACCTGTTGAGAACAGAGAAATACGCAGATATGCCGTTACAAGAATACCTAGACAGAGAAGACAACTATAGTATGCTTGTCTTTGTAGACGAAAACCTAACATTAATCAATACAGTCATCGAGATCAATGATTGGGTTATCCAATTAAACGACTTTGACTTGTAAGAGAAGTTTTAAAACAAAACAACCCATTAGCCATGATACGAAAAAACGATATATACAGTTGGTTGTCCATATTAGCAATGCTTCCTATGGTGTTGACAGCGTGTTTGGAAGAGGATAATTATAAACAATGTCCCAACCAAACTGATAAAATTCAACTTACAATAAGCCTACCGGAGCAGACACGCATCGCTACAAACACCCGTGCGGTAAGTAACCGTGTTGATTATTCTATTGTTAATAATTTAAATATTGTATTAGCTAGTGGAAATGATATAACTAAGATCTATTATTTTGATGAAAGTGGTTTGACTCCCAACGATGACCGTGTTATCATGACCAGAAACTCTTTACCAATGAGACCCGAAGAAGGAGACAATAAAAGGTATATCACGATCAGAGGAGAAGAAGGAGATTTCGACCAAGTTACTGAAATATATGCAATTGCTAATTATAACAATTCTATCACGATAAAAACCATTGATGCACTCAAGCAATTAAAACAAACAGCTGCAGACGGGCAGCCCAATCGAGCAAACGATTGTATGATGTTCGGCTCCACTAAACAATTAACAAACGGGACACTTTCATTAAAGCGTACTCTTGCTATGTTTTCAGTAAAGATAGATGGCAGCGAACTGAAAGATGGCGTTAGAATCACTCCAAAAAGAATGAGTTTGCACAATGTCCCCAAATCTTGTTTCATCGGAAACGATAATAAAATAAGCCATTCGGATGGATTTGTTTCATTAGGCCAAACGATCGACTTGGCAAATGCCGAAGGTTGGGGAGCCCTAACAAATACAACCGAATTTGTAGGAGGACATGAACTAGAACCGGGGACTATCCCCATGTTTATGTTTGAAAATCTTCAAGGAACCAATGAAAACATCGCAATAGGTGACCAAAGAAACAAACATCCTAAAGAATACACAGGCAATACGCCTGCTGATTTACAATCATTTTTAGATGGTAACAATGGGAATAAGTATTCATATATTTTAGTTGAAGCTGAATATTATTATCAAGACCCCAACAACTCAAACAAAGGGGTTCAGGGAAGTATCGCATACCGTTTTCTATTAGGCGACAATGCATACAATGACTTTAATATAAAAAGGAATAACTATTATCAAGTTACGCTAACTTTAAAAGGTAATGGTGGCGCTAATGAAGATGGAAAAGAAGATGCCAATGGAAATCTAGTAGTCAACAAAGAAGATCTTAGTTGGCGCGTAGATATGAATATTCAAGACTGGGGATTCGTAAAAGACGATTTTGATTTCGATTGCCATGCAACACACGGGTATTTAGAAGTAGTGGGTGATAACAATTGGAAAATCAGTGCTGGTCCAGCCAGTGGTCAGTCATGGGTTAAGTTTTACTCTGAGACAGAAGGTAGATGGGTAGAACCTACTGAATACGGTGAGTGCGGTCAGAATGGAAGAATAGAATACTATGTTCAAACATGGTCTCTATATGCGACAGGCTTCACTGGAACAGAAGACATATCAAGAGAAATCACATTAACAATTAAATCCAAAGAAACTGGCGAGACTCAGACAGTCACCATGAAGCAATGGACTCCTATAAAAATCGCCAATAAAGTATGGGTTGAACGTTTCGAAGAGGAAGACAATTTAGCTTGGGGATATATGGATAATGATATGAGTGGAACAGTTACTCAATCTAATCCTTATTTCAATACAACGTTCAATTTCGGAGAAAGTACAACCCAGCATGGACTTTATAATACATGGTTCATGTACTTTAAAGAGAATGAAACATCCCCGGTTCAAACATATTGTTATAGGAAATCCGGTCGCGATTTACCACACGGAGCTCCGACAAGTACTTCTGATGACTATTGTCTACCAGATGCAGAGACCATGAAAACTATCATGAATTTTAAGTATACAGGAAATAATCCGTTCCAACCGCTTCGGACTGATAAAGATTACTGGACCGGTTCTGTAGATAGTAATAGTAAACAAAGTACTTACTATCTGGACTCCGCTACGAAAACTCTTAAAACGACTCAAGACAGAAATGCCACTAAAAGAGCCAGAGCGATATATGTAACTCCCTATTAATTTAATACACCATATTATGACACCGAAAGACATCCTACAACTAGAATCAACAGATATACGCCAAGCGTATCTGTTTGAAGAAAACGGGCACTGGTATGCATACGAACATTCAGCCAACCGGATAGAGAAATTCGTGAAGGGTTTTGTAGACTTTAAACACAAAGTGCAAGATGTCTGCGGTAGAATAAAAATAGAGATCGATCTCAACGTCCTGGAAAAATGCTCCGTTACGCTGTGTGAAGACTCACTGCTTATACTCGACTGTCCTACGGCATAGAAGCCGTCAAAGAGTATAAGCTTCATAACTAGATATAAAAGAATTACACAGAAATTGTTTGTTTTGTTTGTGTTCCTCAGTCCACTCAGAGGCAGCTTGTGAAAGTAGCGCTGAGTGGGTGGGGATTTTTTTTATGAATTATCTTTGTTTATCTCCCATAAACCCGTATATTTGAGGTATTATAACTAGAGACTTTATATTAATACAGAATTACTATGAGCCATACCTTTTTTCTCATTATCGCTCTTGTCACAACGGGAATCTTTCTCATCCAATTCGTATTATCTATCTTTTTCGGAGATCTGGATGCAGATGTAGACGTAGATACTGACATCAGCAGTGTGGTTTCCTTTAAAGGACTTACCCACTTCGGAATCGGATTCGGCTGGTATATGTATCTGGCGGGAAACACGGAAATCCAAAGTTACGTTGTCGGTATTCTGGTAGGGTTATTCTTTGTTTTTGCCGTCTGGTTTCTGTATAAGAAAGCCTACCAACTGCAACAAGTCAACCGCACGGAACAGACAGACCAGCTTGTGGGACGTGAATGTACCATCTATTTCAAACAAAGCGACAGCAAATACACCGTACAAACCAACCGTGACGGAGCAATGCGCGAAGTAGACGTCATCTCCGAATCGGGAAAAGCTTATCAAACCGGAGACCGTACCGTTATCACCAGATATCAGGACGGAACATTGTATATTCAATAATTATTCTAAATACACAAATTTATGACACAAGAAATGCTAATCATGGCCGCTATATTAGTAGCGGTTATCCTGCTCACTTTCATCGGTATCCTTTCACGCTACCGCAAATGTAAGAGTGACGAAGTCCTCGTTGTATATGGTAAGACGGGAGGAGAAAAGAAATCTGCTAAATTATACCACGGTGGTGCCGCATTCGTCTGGCCGATTATCCAAGGCTACGAATTTCTGTCAATGAAGCCGATGCAGATCGACTGCAAACTGACAGGCGCACTTTCCGCACAAAATATCCGTGTAGATGTTCCGACTACAATCACTGTTGCTATCAGCACCGATGCCGAAGTCATGCAAAACGCCGCCGAACGTATGCTGGGATTGACCATGGACGACAAACAGAATCTGATTACAGATGTCGTTTACGGTCAGATGCGTCTGGTCATAGCCGACATGACAATCGAAGAACTGAACTCCGACCGCGATAAATTCCTTTCTAAGGTAAAAGACAATATCGACACGGAACTCCGCAAATTCGGTTTGTATCTGATGAATATCAACATCAGTGATATCCGCGATGCTGCCAACTACATCGTGAACCTGGGTAAGGAAGCCGAGAGCAAGGCCCAGAACGAAGCACAAGCTAATATCGAAGAACAGGAAAAACTCGGTGCTATCAAAATCGCGACTCAAATCAAGGAACGTGAAACGAAGGTTGCAGAAACCCGCAAAGACCAGGATATCGCCATTGCAGAAACCAAGAAATTGCAGGAGATATCTGTTGCCAATGCAGACAAGGACAGAATTTCCCAAGTAGCGATTGCCAACGCAGAGAAAGAAGCGCAGGTTGCCAAAGCCGAAGCGGAGAAAAACATCCGCATCGAACAGGCAAATACCGAAAAGGAAAGCCGCATCGCCGAACTGAACTCCGACATGGAAATCAAACAAGCGGAAGCCGGTAAGAAGGCTGCTATCGGACGAAATGAAGCACAAAAGGAAGTCGCTCTCTCAAACTCCGAACTAGCCGTGACACAAGCCAACGCCGACAAACAAGCCGGTGAAGCTGCTGCCAGATCGGAAGCTGCCGTACAAGCTGCCCGCGAAATTGCTCAGAAAGAAGTGGAAGAAGCGAAAGCCAAAAAAGTGGAATCTTCACTGAAAGCAGAAAAAATTGTTCCTGCCGAAATTGCCCGGCAAGAAGCTATCCTGCAGGCGAATGCTATCGCAGAGAAGATTACCCGCGAAGCAGAGGCCCGCGCAAAAGCGACTCTGGCACAGGCGGAAGCGGAAGCCAGAGCGATCCAGTTAAAATTGGAAGCAGAAGCGGAAGGTAAGAAAAAGTCATTGCTCGCCGAAGCAGAAGGTTTCGAAGCAATGGTAAGAGCAGCCGAATCAAATCCGGCTATCGCTATCCAATACAAGATGGTAGACCAGTGGAAGGAAATTGCCGGCGAACAGGTGAAGGCATTCGAACACATGAACTTAGGAAACATCACTGTATTCGACGGAGGAAACGGGAGTACAAGCAACTTTCTGAATACATTAGTGAAAACGGTTGCTCCTAGTCTCGGCGTATTGGATAAACTGCCTATCGGTGAAACTGTAAAGGGAATTATTCATTCGGAAAACAAAACGGAAGAAAAAACTGAGGAGAAAAAAGAGGAAAAGAAGAAATAATCCCTAATCTCTACTAAAAGAGAGAGGAAACAACCATAACTTCTCTACCATAAGTTTGAAAAGTATGAAAGTATCTGCAACAAAATAGTTGCAGATACTTTCATACTTTTCAACTTTATAGTAGAGGAACGAAAAAATCAAATAGAATCCATTTGGTAAACTAGAACAAAATAGTGTATATTTGCAAGCAAAAAATACAAAATGGCCATACATAAACTTCGTATTTTACCGATCTTCCTACTAATTACAGGGCTTACGCTTACTTCCGGTTGCAAAAAGAAAGATATGTCGCTCAAACTAAACGAACCACGCAATATTCGTGGCGTTGTCAGCTACAAACGCTCTTTCCCCGATTTGAATGACAAACATCTGGAAGTAGCAAAAACTGTTGGTATCCGTCCGTTGGAGGACCGGGAAGAAGCAGAAAGCATGAAAGAAAAGTTGACACATATCACTGATAATGAGTTCTATGTGGTAGATTCGCTGACCCATTCCATCCCCTACCTCGTCCCTCGTGCAAGTGCGCTACTCGACACTATCGGTTCTAACTTTCTCGATTCACTTGCTGCCAAAGGATTAAATCCCAATCAGGTGATTGTCACTTCCGTATTGCGTACCCAAAGCGACGTGAAACGTCTGCGTCGCAGAAACGGGAACGCTTCCGCCAACTCAGCGCATTGCTTCGGAGCTACTTTCGATGTTAGCTGGAAACGGTTCAAGAAGGTGGAGGACGAGGATGGAAGACCCTTACAGGATGTCGGCTCCGATACCCTGAAACTTGTTCTGTCCGAAGTTCTGAGAGATTTGCGACAAGCCGAAAAATGCTACATCAAGTATGAGCTGAAACAGGGTTGTTTCCATATTACTGCCCGGTAAAGAAAAGATGAGTATAAATTGCAATAAAATTCATCCCCAAACAATCAGAGAATCCAAAACGTTTCATTAAATTTGCAGAAATTTTTCTTTAATACGATTGAATGATAGAGAAACTGATTGTCCTTGAGGATATTGATCCGGTTATTTTTTATGGCGTAAACAACGCTAACATACAGTTAATAAAAGCTTTATATCCGAAGCTACGTATCGTTGCACGCGGCAATGTCATCAAAGTGCTGGGCGATGAAGAAGAAATGTGTGCCTTCGAAGAAAATATCACCAAACTGGAGAAATACTGCGCCGAATATAATTCACTAAAAGAAGAAGTTATCATCGACATCATCAAAGGGAATGCCCCGCAAGCAGAACAGAACGGAAACGTAATTGTGTTCAGCGTCACCGGAAAGCCGATCATTCCCCGGAGCGAGAACCAACTGAAACTGGTGGAAGGCTTCGCCAAGAATGATATGGTATTCGCTATCGGCCCGGCCGGTTCGGGAAAGACATATACCGCCATTGCCCTTGCCGTACGCGCACTGAAGAATAAGGAAATCAAGAAAATCATCCTCAGCCGCCCCGCCGTAGAAGCCGGCGAAAAACTCGGTTTCCTGCCCGGTGACATGAAAGATAAGATAGACCCGTATCTGCAACCGTTGTACGATGCCTTGCAGGATATGATACCCGCCGCCAAGTTAAAGGAATACATGGAGCTGAACATTATACAGATTGCTCCGTTAGCCTTTATGCGCGGACGCACGCTGAATGACGCAGTCGTGATCCTGGATGAAGCGCAAAATACCACTGCACAACAAATCAAAATGTTCCTTACCCGCATGGGGATGAATACCAAAATGATTGTGACGGGAGATATGACACAGATCGACCTTCCCGCCTCACAAACATCGGGATTGGTACAGGCACTCCGTATCCTGAAAGGGGTAAAAGGCATCAGTTTCGTTGAGCTGAACAAGAAAGATATTGTGCGCCATAAGTTAGTGGAACGCATCGTAGACGCTTACGAGAAATTCGACAAGGAAGCGAAAGCCGAACGGGAGAAACGGAAAAACGAGCAACTCGTCATCAACGGCGAACGCCCGGTGAAACTGGCAAAAGACTGATAGACTCAAAATCCGGAAGCCTATTGCAACTTATAAATTGGAACTTGTAATTTGTAATTATAGATAAAACAATGAAAGCATTAACAAAAACAGATTTCAACTTTCCGGGACAGAAAAGCGTGTACCACGGAAAAGTGCGCGATGTGTACAACATCAACGGCGAAAAACTCGTCATGGTAGCAACCGACCGTATTTCGGCCTTTGACGTAGTACTGCCTGAAGGTATTCCTTACAAAGGACAAATGCTGAACCAGATTGCAGCTAAATTCCTCGATGCCACTACTGACATCTGTCCGAACTGGAAACTGGCTACTCCGGACCCCATGGTTACCGTTGGAGTATTGTGCGAAGGTTTTCCGGTAGAAATGATTGTACGCGGTTATCTGTGCGGTAGCGCATGGCGTGCTTACAAAAGCGGCGTACGCGAAATTTGCGGTGTGAAACTACCGGACGGAATGCGCGAGAACCAGAAATTCCCGGAACCGATCGTTACCCCAACGACGAAAGCAGAAATGGGACTTCATGACGAAGACATCTCTAAAGAAGAAATCCTGAAACAAGGACTGGCTACTCCCGAAGAATACGAAATTCTCGAAAAATATACGCTGGCTCTCTTCAAACGCGGAACTGAAATCGCAGCAGAACGCGGACTGATCCTTGTAGATACTAAATACGAATTCGGCAAGCACAACGGCACAATCTACCTTATGGACGAAATCCATACTCCGGACTCCAGCCGTTATTTCTACGCTGAAGGTTATCAGGAGCGTTTCGAAAAAGGTGAGGCCCAGAAACAACTTTCCAAAGAATTCGTCCGCGAATGGTTAATGGAAAATGGCTTCCAGGGTAAAGACGGTCAGAAAGTACCGGAAATGACTCCGGCTATCGTACAAAGCATCAGCGACCGTTACATCGAATTGTTTGAAAACATCACCGGCGAGAAATTTGTGAAAGAAGATACCAGCAACATCGCTGAACGTATCGAAAAGAACGTAATGGATTTCTTGACAAAATAAGAATGGACTACCCACAACAACATATCAAGCCTTACAACGAGGAAGGCAAAAAGACCGAGCAGGTGGAACGTATGTTCGATAATATCGCACATGCTTACGACAAGCTGAATCATACCTTGTCTTTAGGTATCGACCGCAGCTGGCGTCGCAAAGCCATTGCCTGGCTCCGTCCTTTCCATCCGCAACGTATGATGGATGTGGCTACCGGTACGGGGGATTTCGCTATCCTTGCCTGCCGCAAACTGCAACCTGCCGAACTGATCGGCACGGACATCTCGGAAGGCATGATGAACGTGGGTCGTGAAAAAGTAAAGAAGGAAGGACTCTCGGACAAAATTTCTTTTGCCCGGGAGGACTGTACTTCACTCTCTTTTGCCGATAATGACTTTGACGCTATTACCGTTGCCTTCGGTATCCGCAACTTCGAAGATCTCGACAAAGGGCTCTCCGAAATGTGCCGTGTACTGAAACCGGGCGGACATCTCGTTATCCTGGAGCTGACTACTCCGGACCGTTTCCCGATGAAGCAATTATTTTCCATTTATTCCAAAGCCGTCATTCCGTTATTAGGCAAACTTCTCTCCAAAGACAACAGCGCATACCGTTATCTGCCGGACACAATCAAAGTCTTTCCGCAAGGAGAAATAATGAAAGGTGTCATCTCACGAGCCGGATTCAGCGAAGTAAACTTCCGGCGGCTGACATTTGGTATCTGCACGCTTTACACCGCGACAAAATAATGAGTTATTATGAATGGTTAATTTAATTCTTTCGTGTTATGGAAAAATATGGTTTAATCGGCTACCCTCTAAGACATTCATTCTCCATCGGATACTTTAACGAGAAGTTCAAATCCGAAGGTATCAACGCAGAATATGTGAACTTCGAGATTCCTCAAATCAATGATTTTATGGAAGTTATCGAGGAGAATCCCAATTTGCGAGGTCTCAATGTCACTATCCCTTACAAAGAGCAGGTGATCCCCTTCCTGAACGAGCTTGATCCGGATACCGCAAAAATAGGTGCTGTCAATGTAATCAAGATTATCCGCCAACAGAAAGGAAAAGTTAAACTGATCGGCTATAACTCCGACATCATAGGATTTACCCAGTCCATTCAACCGTTATTACAGGCTCATCACAAGAAAGCGTTAATTCTGGGAACCGGCGGTGCTTCCAAAGCTGTCTACCACGGACTCAAAAACCTGGGAATCGAAAGTGTTTTCGTTTCGCGTACTCACAAAGCGGACGGAATGCTTACTTACGAGGAGCTGACTCCTGAAATTATGGCCGAATATACAGTTATTGTCAACTGTACTCCCGTAGGTATGTTTCCCAAAGTAGATTTCTGCCCGAATATCCCCTACGAGCTATTGACTCCAAACCATTTGCTCTACGATTTGTTATATAATCCGAACGTCACCCTCTTCATGAAAAAAGGAGAAGCACAAGGCGCTGTTGTCAAAAACGGCCTGGAAATGCTGCTGCTTCAGGCATTTGCCGCCTGGGAAATCTGGAACCGGTAGCCAGCGGAATGTCTCTCCCGAGTTCTCATGCGGAAGGTAAATAACAGGACGTGATTTCCTGACAGACAAAGAGATTATTTATAAATTGGGATAAGTTATGAGAAAGAGAATTATTTATGTCATTATCATTGTCGTGCTGCTGTTGACCGGTTGCACAATCGGCGGAAGTTTCTATATGTTGAATTTCTCTCTGACCCCGGATGCCAAGATATTGTCTAAAGACGCTGACTCTTATCCCTATATGTACAGAAACTATCCATTCCTCCGCCCATGGGTGGATAGTTTGCGCCAAGCGGACGCACTCAAAGATACTTTTATTATCAATCCGCACGGTATCCAGCTTCATGCATATTATGTTGCCGCCCCTAAACCGACCGACAAGACGGCAGTGATCGTTCACGGATATACGGATAACGCCATTCGTATGTTTATGATCGGGTATTTGTACAACCGTGATTTGGGCTATAACATTCTGCTCCCCGACCTTCAACATCAGGGCGAGAGCGAAGGGCGTGCCATTCAAATGGGGTGGAAAGACCGTTTTGACGTACTCCAATGGATGAACATTGCCAACAAGATTTTTGGAGACAGCACTCAAATGGCGGTGCACGGTATTTCAATGGGAGGTGCGACCACCATGATGGTGTCCGGTGAGGAGCAGCAGCCTTTTGTCAAATGCTTTGTGGAAGATTGCGGCTATACCAGCGTATGGGATGAGTTCTCGCATGAACTGAAATCGTCCTTCTTTCTTCCTCCTTTCCCACTGATGTATACCACAAGCTGGCTATGTGAGAAAAAATACGGGTGGAACTTCAAAGAGGCTTCCTCATTGAAGCAGGTGGCGAAATGCAAGTTACCGATGTTGTTTATCCATGGAGACAAAGACACGTATGTGCCCACCTGGATGGTGTACCCGCTTTATGAAGCAAAACCAGAGCCTAAAGAACTTTGGATTGTATCGGGGGCTGCTCATGCCGTTTCATACCAGGAGAATAAACAGGAGTACACCGATAAAGTCCGTGACTTCGTCGGGCGATACATTCATTAAACCTATTATAACAAAGAGTTTTAAAACCATAACAGAAAAAGTTTCTATCTTTGCAAATGTAAAACAACTGTTATGAAATCAATATTCACATTTATAATTGCCGCCTTTTTACTGTTTCCTCTGCAAGCTCAGGAGAAAGTATACACGGTAGATAATCTTCCCAAAGTCCACCTGCAAAACAAGATGCAATATGTTTGTAATCCGGCGGGAATACTGTCGCAAGCGGCTTGTGACAGCATAGATGCCATGCTATATGCATTGGAACAGCAGACGGGCATTGAAACGGTGGTTGCCGTAGTTCCCTCTATCGGGGAGACAGACTGTTTCGACTTTTGCCACCAACTGCTGAATAAATGGGGTGTAGGAAAGAAAGATAAAAACAATGGTCTGGTTATTTTATTAGTTACCGACCAACGTTGTATTCAATTTTATACCGGCTACGGCTTGGAAGGTGTGCTTCCGGATGCAATCTGCAAAAGGATTCAAACGAAATATATGATTCCTTATCTGAAAGATGGGAACTGGGACGCAGGAATGGTGGCAGGTTTGAAAGCAACTTGTCAACGGCTCGACGGTTCTATGGAGAATGATTCTCTGGCGGAACCCGGAGACGGAGGTTCATTTGATTTCTTCCTCGCTCTTTTCTGCTTCTTCGCTATCGGCGGGGGACTCGCCTTTTTTGCAGCACGGAAACAAAGCCGTTGCCCGAATTGCGGGAAACACCAATTACAAAGAAGCGGAAGCAGGCTTGTTTCCCGAATCAACGGAGTGAAGACCGAAGATATTACTTATACGTGCAGGAACTGCGGACATACGCTCGTGCGTCGCCACCAAAGTTATGACAATGATTATCACCATCGGGGTGGCGGCGGAGGCGGTCCGTTTATCGGTGGCTTCGGAGGAGGTCGAGGCTTCGGAGGAGGCGGAGGTTTTAGCGGCGGCAGCTTCGGAGGAGGAATGGGCGGAGGCGGCGGTGCCGGCTCCCGGTTCTAAAACTAGAAACAATCAGATTATCAATTTCAATAAAAAAACAAGAAACATGAAAAAGTCAATTATCATCATCTTAGCCGTTGTGGCTATCCTTGTTATATGGGCAGTAAGTGTATATAACGGTCTGGTTACTATGGACGAGAATGTTACCGGTCAATGGGCAAATGTAGAAACTCAATACCAACGTCGTGCAGACTTGATTCCGAATCTGGTAAATACCGTAAAAGGATATGCAACGCACGAAAAAGAGACTTTGGAAGGAGTTGTCGCAGCACGCAGCCAAGCGACCCAAATCAAAGTGGATGCCGAAGACCTGACTCCGGAGAAGCTGGCAGAATATCAGAAAGCACAGGGTGCCGTAACTTCAGCACTAGGTAAGTTGCTGGCTATCACGGAAAACTATCCCGACCTGAAGGCCAACCAGAACTTCCTTGAGCTGCAAGCCCAACTGGAAGGAACGGAAAACCGTATCAACGTAGCACGCAAAAACTTCAACGATGCTGCACAAGCTTACAACACCAATATCCGCCGCTTCCCGAAAAATATCTTTGCAGGTATGTTCGGTTTCGATAAGAAAGCATATTTTGAAGCGGAAGAAGGAAGTGAAAAAGCTCCGAAAGTAGAGTTCTAGAGATAAGCAACGGCATTTCTAATAAGATAGTTGGCTGTACGAAAAAAAAGCAGTACTTTTGCAGCCGTATACAAAATAATTCTATAACTCATGAGTAATCAACGATACATGATGCGTGGCGTAAGCGCATCAAAAGAAGATGTGCACAACGCCATCAAGAACATCGACAAAGGAATTTTCCCGAAAGCTTTCTGCAAAATCATCCCGGACATATTGGGAGGTGACCCTGACTATTGTAACATCATGCATGCCGACGGTGCAGGAACAAAATCATCCCTTGCTTATATGTACTGGAAAGAAACAGGCGACCTGTCTGTCTGGAAAGGTATTGCACAAGACGCCCTGATTATGAATATCGACGACTTGCTCTGTGTAGGTGCCGTAGACAACATCCTCGTTTCTTCCACTATCGGACGTAACAAACTCTTGATTCCGGGAAAAGTGATCTCTGCAATCATCAACGGAACAGACGAACTGCTGGCCGAACTTCGCGAAATGGGTGTAGGCGTATATGCTACCGGTGGCGAAACTGCTGATGTCGG
The DNA here is from genome assembly GCA_959606905.1 of uncultured Bacteroides sp. Next base: position 72,695 of record CAUHML010000006.1, read on the forward strand.
TGATCTGGTACGCACAATTATCGTTGACTCTACCGTGACTTGCCGCATGAAACGCTCGGACGTTATCAATAATGCCAACATTCGCCCGGGTGACGTTATTGTAGGATTGGCCTCTTACGGACAGGCTACTTATGAAAAAGAATACAATGGCGGTATGGGTAGCAACGGTCTTACAAGTGCCCGCCATGACGTATTCGGCAAATATCTCGCAGAGAAATATCCGGAAAGTTACGATGCGGCAGTACCCGAAGAACTGGTTTATTCCGGCGGACTGAAACTGACTGACAGCGTGGAAGGTTCTCCGATTGATGCGGGCAAGCTAGTGCTCTCTCCTACCCGTACGTATGCTCCGGTGGTGAAGAAACTGTTGGATGTACTCCGCTCCGAAATTCATGGTATGGTTCACTGCTCCGGCGGTGCGCAAACCAAAGTGCTGCATTTCGTAGAAAATGTACGTGTTGTGAAGGATAATCTGTTCCCCGTTCCTCCGTTGTTCAAGACTATACAGGAACAGAGCGGCACGGACTGGGCAGAAATGTACAAAGTATTCAATATGGGGCACCGTCTCGAAGTTTACCTGTCACCGGAACATGCCGAAGAGGTGATTGCTATTTCCGAATCTTTCGGTATCCCCGCACAGATTGTAGGACGTATCGAAGCGTGTGAACAGACAGAATTAATCATTAAGAGCGAATTCGGAGAATTCAGATACTAAAGAATGGCAGATAACAGTACCATATTAGAGAAATTAGACGGACTTGTAGCCCGTTTTGAAGAAATATCTACCCTTATCACCGACCCGGCAGTGATTGCCGACCAAAAACGTTACGTCAAACTGACGAAAGAATATAAGGAACTGGATGATTTGATGAAAGCCCGCAAGGAATATATGCAGCTGCTGGGTAATATTGAAGAGGCCAGAAACATTCTAGCCAATGAATCGGATGCCGATATGCGCGAAATGGCAAAAGAAGAAATGGACAGTAGTCAGGAACGTCTTCCCGTATTGGAAGAGGAAATCAAACTGATGCTTGTTCCCGCCGACCCGCAGGATAGCAAGAATGCGATTCTCGAAATCCGTGGCGGTACAGGAGGCGACGAAGCCGCTATCTTTGCCGGCGACCTTTTCCGTATGTATGCCAAGTATTGCGAAACCAAAGGCTGGAAAATGGAAGTATCCAGCGCCAACGAAGGGGCAGCCGGCGGTTTCAAGGAAATCATTTGCAGCGTGACGGGTGATAACGTTTACGGGACATTGAAATACGAATCGGGAGTGCACCGCGTACAGCGTGTTCCCGCCACAGAGACGCAGGGACGTGTACATACATCCGCTGCCTCGGTAGCCGTACTCCCCGAAGCGGAAGAATTTGACGTTGTCATCAACGAAGGAGAAATCAAATGGGATACTTTCCGAAGCGGTGGCGCCGGCGGACAGAATGTCAACAAGGTGGAATCCGGTGTACGCCTGCGTTATATCTGGAAGAATCCGAATACAGGCGTAGCGGAAGAAATCCTTATTGAATGTACCGAAACGCGCGACCAACCGAAAAATAAGGAACGCGCACTGGCCCGCCTCCGTACCTTTATCTACGACAAGGAACATCAGAAATATATCGACGACATTGCTTCCAAACGTAAAACAATGGTATCTACCGGAGACCGTTCTGCTAAAATCCGTACATACAACTATCCACAAGGACGTATTACCGACCACCGTATCAATTATACGATCTATAATCTGACTGCCTTCATGGACGGAGATATCCAAGATTGCATCGACCACCTGATTGTGGCGGAAAATGCGGAACGTCTGAAAGAAAGCGAACTTTAAAACATTTATATAGAAATGGATAAGCAACAATTATTTGAAAACATAAAACGCAAGAAATCATTCCTTTGCGTAGGACTTGATACCGACATCAAGAAAATACCCGAACATCTGCTGAAGGAAGAAGATCCGATCTTCGCTTTCAACAAAGCTATCATCGACGCAACAGCTGACTTGTGCATTGCTTACAAGCCAAACCTCGCTTTCTATGAAAGCATGGGCGTGAAAGGTTGGATTGCCTTTGAAAAGACAGTAAAATATATCAAAGATAATTATCCCGACCAGTTCATCATTGCCGATGCAAAGCGTGGCGATATAGGAAACACTTCCGCCATGTATGCCCGTACTTTCTTCGAAGAACTGGACATAGATTCTGTAACCGTAGCTCCTTATATGGGCGAGGACAGCGTAACTCCGTTCCTGACCTACGAAGGCAAATGGGTGATCCTGTTGGCACTGACTTCCAACAAAGGTTCTCATGACTTCCAGTTGACGGAAGACGTGAACGGTGAACGCTTGTTTGAGAAAGTGTTGCGCAAATCACAGGAATGGGCAGGCGATGACCGCATGATGTATGTGGTAGGCGCTACTCAGGGACGTGCGTTTGAAGACATCCGTAAAATTGTTCCTAATCACTTCCTTCTCGTTCCGGGTGTCGGAGCACAAGGCGGCTCGCTCGAAGAAGTTTGCAAGTATGGAATGAACAGTACCTGTGGGTTAATTGTTAACTCGTCCCGTGGAATTATCTACGTGGACAAGACAGAGAAATTTGCCGAAGCTGCCCGCACTGCCGCACAAGAAGTACAGGCACAAATGGCAGAGCAGCTAAAAGCCATTCTCTAAAAGAATAAAGAATCTCTAAAAGAAACGAATGCCTTACGAAAGAAAGATAATCAACGACCCTGTATTCGGGTTTATCAATATTCCAAAGGGGCTGCTGTATGATATTGTACGGCATCCCCTTTTGCAGCGTCTTACCCGCATCAAGCAAGTAGGGCTCTCCTCGGTAGTATATCCCGGCGCACAACATACCCGCTTCCAACACTCATTAGGTGCTTTCTACCTGATGAGCGAAGCTATCACCCAACTGGCCTCCAAAGGTAATTTTATCTTTGACAGCGAGGCTGAAGCTGTACAAGCGGCTATCCTGCTGCACGACATCGGTCACGGTCCTTTCTCTCATGTGCTCGAAGACACCATTGTCAAAGGAGTTTCTCACGAAGAAATCTCCCTTATACTCATGGAACGGATGAACAAGGAGATGAACGGGCAACTCAGCCTTGCCATTCAAATCTTCAAGGACGAATATCCGAAACGTTTCCTGCATCAGCTTGTAAGCGGGCAACTGGATATGGACAGACTCGATTATCTTCGACGCGACAGTTTCTACACCGGCGTAACGGAAGGGAATATCGGTTCGGCAAGAATCATCAAAATGCTCGACGTGGCGGACGACCGCCTCGTTATCGAATCGAAAGGCATCTATTCTATTGAGAATTTCCTGACTGCACGCCGCCTGATGTACTGGCAAGTATATCTGCACAAGACCTCGGTTGCTTATGAAAGAATGCTCATCAGCACCCTGCTACGTGCTAAGGAACTTGCCTCAAAAGGTGTAGAATTATTTGCATCGCCCGCATTGCGTTTCTTCCTCTACAATGATATCAATCACCAGGAGTTCTATCATAATCCCGATTGTCTGGAAAATTTCATCCAACTGGATGATAATGATATCTGGACTGCTTTAAAAGTATGGAGCACTCATCCTGACAAAGTTCTTTCCACCTTAAGCCTGGGAATGATCAACCGAAATATCTTTAAAGTGGAAATTTCGTCAGAACCGATTAGTGAGGACAGAAAAAAAGAATTAACTTTGCACATCAGCCAGCAACTAGGCATAACCCTTTCCGAAGCGAACTATTTTGTCTCTACCCCCAGCATCGAAAAGAATATGTACGACCCGGCAGATGACAGTATTGATATTATCTACAAAGACGGCACTATCAAAAATATTGCCGAAGCATCGGACATGCTGAACATCTCATTATTGTCCAAAAAGGTAAAGAAATACTATCTCTGCTATCAGAGATTACACAGATAAGTATAAAATATTCATGCAATAACACGGAAATCTGAAAAAAAAATCCGTTATTTGTGAACTAATTAAATTTTAAATAAAAGACATGGAGTTCTCGGCTAAGCAAATTGCAGCATTTATCCAAGGGGAAATCATTGGAGACGAAAACGCTACGGTACACACATTCGCTAAGATTGAAGAGGGAATGCCCGGAGCTATTTCTTTCCTGTCGAACCCTAAATATACACCTTATATCTACGAGACACAGTCCAGCATTGTACTGGTTAATAAGGACTTCACTCCCGAGCATGAGATCAAAGCCACCCTTATCAAAGTAGACAATGCTTACGAAAGCCTGGCAAAATTGCTCAACCTTTATGAAATGAGCAAACCCAAGAAAGAAGGGATAGATTCATTGGCTTTTGTCGCACCCAGTGCCAAGATCGGCGAAAACGTATATATCGGTGCTTTCGCTTATATCGGCGAGAACGCCGTCATCGGAGATAATACTCAAATTTACCCGCATACTTTTGTTGGAGACGGCGTAAAGATAGGCAAAGGTTGCCTGCTTTACTCAAATGTAAACGTTTATCATGACTGCCGTATCGGCAATGAGTGTATATTACATTCCGGCGCGGTAATCGGAGCCGACGGATTCGGATTCGCTCCCACTCCTAACGGGTATGATAAAATTCCACAAATCGGAATCGTTATTCTGGAAGATAAAGTAGACATAGGTGCCAATACCTGTGTTGACCGGGCTACCATGGGAGCAACGGTTATACATAGCGGCGCCAAAATAGATAATCTGGTACAGATTGCCCACAACGACGAAGTGGGGTCTCATACTGTAATGGCTGCCCAAGTCGGTATTGCCGGTTCTACCAAGATCGGCGAATGGTGTATGTTTGGCGGACAGGTAGGTATTGCCGGACATATTAAGATCGGCGACCGCGTAAATCTCGGAGCACAATCGGGTGTACCAAGCAGCATTAAGTCCGACAACCAACTGATCGGAACACCTCCTATGGAGTTGAAACCGTATTTCAAGGCGGCTATTGTGACTAAGAAACTACCGGATATGTACACAGAACTGAACAAATTACGCAAAGAAGTAGAAGAATTAAAACAACTATTAAATAAGTAACCAATGCTGAAACAAAAAACGCTGAAAGATAGCTTTTCACTGAGCGGGAAAGGTCTTCACACTGGACTTGACCTCACTGTTACATTTAATCCTGCTCCAGACAATCACGGATATAAAATCCAACGCATTGACCTGGAAGGACAACCAACTATCGATGCAGTAGCGGACAACGTGACGGAAACCACTCGTGGTACCGTGTTATCAAAGAACGGAGTCAAAGTAAGTACCGTAGAGCATGGTATGGCAGCCCTTTACGCATTGGGCATTGATAACTGCCTCATCCAAGTGAATGGTCCGGAATTTCCGATTCTGGACGGTAGTGCACAATATTATGTACAAGAAATAGAACGTGTAGGGACAGAAGAACAAAGCGCTGTCAAAGACTTTTATATCATCAAATCTAAAATCGAATTCCGTGATGAAGCAACCGGTTCTTCTATCATCGTATTGCCGGATGAGAATTTTAGCCTGAATGTACTGGTTTCTTATGACTCGACAATCATCCCTAACCAGTTTGCTACACTTGAAGATATGCATAAATTCAAAGACGAAGTGGCTGCCAGCCGTACTTTCGTCTTTGTTCGCGAAATAGAGCCTCTTCTCTCTGCCGGATTGATAAAAGGCGGTGACCTGGACAATGCAATCGTTATCTACGAACGTAAAATGTCGCAAGAAAGCTATGACAAGCTGGCGGACGTAATGGGAGTTCCTCACATGGATGCCGACCAGCTGGGTTATATCAATCATAAACCGTTGGTTTGGCCGAATGAATGTGCCCGTCACAAGTTGCTGGACGTAATCGGTGATCTTGCTTTAATCGGTAAACCGATCAAAGGCCGTATCATCGCCACCCGTCCCGGACACACAATCAACAATAAGTTTGCCCGTCAGATGCGGAAAGAAATCCGCTTGCACGAAATTCAGGCACCGACTTATGATTGTAACCGCGAACCTATAATGGATGTAAACCGCATCCGTGAACTTCTGCCGCACCGTTATCCTTTCCAACTGGTAGATAAAGTAATTGAAATTGGTGCCAACTATATCGTAGGTGTCAAGAATATTACCGCCAACGAGCCTTTCTTCCAGGGACATTTCCCGCAAGAACCTGTTATGCCGGGAGTGCTTCAAGTAGAAGCCATGGCACAAGTGGGAGGTCTGCTTGTCCTCAATTCCGTTGACGAACCGGAACGCTATTCTACCTATTTTATGAAGATAGACGGTGTGAAATTCCGCCAAAAGGTAGTGCCGGGAGACACGTTATTGTTCCGTGTGGAATTGCTGGCTCCGATCCGTCGTGGTATCTCCACGATGAAAGGTTATGCATTCGTCGGCGAGAAGGTGGTTTGTGAAGCGGAATTCATGGCACAAATAGTAAAAAACAAGTAATAATTGATATTTAAAAGCATGATAAGTCCTTTAGCGTATATTCATCCCGAAGCAAAAATCGGGGAAAATGTAGAAATTGCGCCTTTTGTATTTATAGATAAAAACGTGGTTATTGGCGACAACAATAAGATTATGGCTAATGCCAATATTTTATATGGTTCACGTATCGGTAACGGAAATACTATTTTTCCGGGAGCTGTTATCGGAGCCATTCCGCAAGACCTCAAGTTTCGCGGTGAAGAGTCAACAGCCGAAATCGGAGACAATAATCTGATTCGCGAAAATGTCACGATCAACCGTGGTACAGCAGCTAAAGGGCGCACAATCGTGGGCAACAATAACTTACTAATGGAAGGTGTACACGTGGCACACGATGCGCTGGTTGGTAACGGATGTATCATTGGGAACTCTACCAAAATGGCAGGTGAAATCGTGATTGATGATAACGCTATTGTTAGTGCCAATGTATTGATGCACCAGTTCTGTCATGTAGGCAGTCATGTAATGATTCAGGGCGGATGCCGCTTCAGCAAGGATATTCCTCCTTATATTATTGCAGGACGCGAACCGATCGCTTTCAGCGGCATCAACATTATCGGCTTGCGCCGTCGCGGTTTCGCCAACGAAGTGATTGAGAATATTCACAATGCATATCGTATCATCTACCAGAGTGGACTGAACACGACTGAAGCATTGAAGAAAATCGAAGATGAATTTGAAAAGAGTCCCGAGATTGACTATATCATTGAATTCATCCGCAACTCGGAGCGTGGAATTATTAAATAAACACTTCAAAATAGTCATATTATGATATACAGATTTACTATCATATCTGATGAAGTTGACGATTTTGTCAGAGAAATACAAATTGATCCGGAAGCAACATTCTTCGACTTCCATGAAGCTATACTGAAATCAGTAGGGTATGCTAATGACCAGATGACTTCTTTCTTTATCTGCGACGATGATTGGGAAAAAGAAAAAGAAGTGACTTTGGAAGAAATGGATGATAATCCGGAAATAGACAGCTGGGTGATGAAAGAAACTCCGATCAGCGAACTGATAGAGGACGAAAAACAAAAGTTACTGTATGTGTTCGACTACATGACAGAACGTTGTTTCTTCATCGAACTGACAGAAATTATCACCGGTAAAGATATGAATGGTGCTAAATGTACTAAGAAAGCCGGAGAAGCTCCCAAACAGACTGTTGATTTTGAAGAAATGGCCGCAGCCGGTGGCTCGCTCGACCTCGACGAAAACTTTTACGGAGATCAAGACTTCGACATGGAGGACTTCGATCAGGAAGGTTTTGACATAGGAGGAGGCGACGCTGGCAACCCATACGAAGAAGATAAATTCTAAGTCTTAAATATCAAGTATCAGGTATTAATTGCTATGCAGTGCCGGGCAGTTAATACCTGATATTTTTTAATTCCATGTTTTAGTACTCAACAACCGATACTTACTACTTTTAACCCCATGCCCACTCTCATCGTTCTGATAGGACCCACAGGCGTAGGAAAAACAGAATTAAGCCTGCGATTAGCCGAGAATTTTCAGACTCATATCGTGTCTGCCGATTCTAGACAGTTATATGCTGAACTGAAAATAGGGACAGCCACTCCTACTCCCGAACAACTCGAACGTGTGCCGCATCACTTGGTAGGAACGCTTCATCTTACAGACTATTATAGCGCCGCGCAATATGAGACGGAAGCAATGGAGATTCTCGAAAAGTTATTCATGCAGCATGAGGTTGTTGTCTTGACGGGCGGTTCAATGATGTATGTGGATGCTATTTGCAAAGGTATTGACGATATTCCTACCGTAGACGCGGAAACCCGTCAGCTCATGTTGCAGAAATACGAGGAAGAAGGGCTTGAACAACTCTGTGCGGAACTCCGGTTACTAGATCCGGAGTATTATCGTATTGTGGATTTGAAAAATCCAAAACGGGTGATTCATGCACTGGAAATCTGCTATATGACCGGACGTACTTACACCTCTTTCCGCACACAACAAAAGAAAAAACGTCCTTTCCATATCATCAAAGTCGGTTTAACCCGCGACCGGGAAGAACTTTATGACCGTATCAACCGTCGGGTAGACCAAATGATGCAAGAAGGATTACTGGAAGAAGTACGTTCCGTACTTCCTTACCGACATCTCAATTCACTCAATACAGTAGGCTACAAAGAACTGTTCAAATATCTGGACGGAGAATGGGAACTTCCTTTCGCTATCGAAAAGATAAAACAAAATTCGCGCATTTACTCACGCAAACAAATGACTTGGTTTAAGCGGGACGAGGAAATACGTTGGTTTCATCCGGAACAAGAAACGGAGATACTTTCGTACCTCCGTTAAAAAAAGATCATATTGAGTAAAAACTTTTATTTACCCAGTTTCGATACTTTCTGATAAACTTCACGGTAAACACTGTTGCCTAATTGGAATAAAAGCGTCATTCGTTTTCCGTCAATCCGGTAGGATATAGGAACAAGAGCTGATGCGGTTCTTCCATATTCATTATGCAATACCTCACAATAAAGTCCTTCTGCAATAATATTATACTCACCCGAACGAGTAATCTTATAAGGACAAAATACGCTTCCCGTACCTCTGTTTCCTGCTTCTAAGTACATTGCATTTTTAACATAGGCATCTACATTATAAAATTTGCCTTCTTTATCAAGTACCTTATATCTGGTCACTTGTGAAGTAGCGTCATTCTGAACAAGTCTCCAGATACCTTTTAAGTTTTGGCTCATACAAAGATTGGGCATAAGAAAAAGAAATGAAACAGCCAACAAAATCTTACATAAATTTCCTTTCATAATAAATAGAATTTAAAGTTCAACATATATTTATTCTTTAATTTAATCAGCACAACAACCTTGCGTATGAGTTCGTCGCTAGCTTATAAAATCATTCTTGTTTATCTTTCAAAATGACTTTAAGTGTAGGCTTCACTTTAACTTCAATGGTAGGCTTTCCATTATGACCCACCAGAAGCACACCGTTTTTAGGGGCTTTTATAGTAAAGCGCCCTATTGAATCTGTTCTTTCCGTAAATCTCGTACCTCTTACATTTACAATAGCGAATGTCGGTTTCTCGTCCTCATTATACACTACTCCGGTCACGGTAATCCAGTCAGAACGGTACTTATCTGTTTTCAAACGTACAATTTTCTCTTTGCCCGCTTGATCTAAAGACACTGCTTTAATTGTCTTTATAGACATTCCTTTCAATTTCGATTTTTCGACTTCATCATCGTCTATACAATAAATAATCTTTCCTTCTACCCCTTCTGCGACACTTTCTGCCAGTTCCAAAGCATCAGCATAAGGTTTTTCCGGATTATCTTTTTTAAATTGATACTCTCCTTCCGTAAGCAAAGTAACAATTATCACTCCATTTTTTCCTTTTTCCCCATAAATAGATGTAGCAGTTTTATCTTTCAATATAGAAAAACTTTTAATACGGTCAGGAGCTATCTTAGACAAAGCTTCTTTATCCGATACTTCTTTATCATTAATAATGATTAAGGGTTGTTTGCCCTCTTCAACTCCATAAAGAGTCAAACTATTTCCGACTTTAGTACCGGAAGATAAAGTTCCGGTCGTTTTCAGACTAACGGATGTCTCAGGAAACAATTTAACCACATCCTGTTCCATTCGTATTGACATTTCAGAAGTTACGGCTGCTTTCACCGTTTTATATCCAATAAATGAGAACCACAAATAACTATCCTTCGGCGTTTTCAGACGAAAGCGGCCATTTGCATCTGTTATTGCGCCAATAGTTGTATTAGGAACGACTATGCTTACTCCGGCTTTAGGCTGGCCCTGCTCGTCAGTAACAATTCCTGTGACAAGAAAGTCCGGCACAGTATTTGTTTCAGTCGCTTTGATCTCAGTAAAAGTGCTGATGTCTTGTACACGTGTTTTCCCCTCCCTGCGAGTGGTAACAAGTATCACCCCATTTGCACCACGCTTGCCATATAAACCAATAGATGCACTATCTTTCAGTACCGAGAAACTTTCTATTATCCCTCTATCTATTTTTTCGAAAGTCTCCATACTCATTTCCTTGCCATCGACCATAATTAACGGCTTCTTATTCTCCGGAAATCTGATATCTCCAAACCTCACCGGAACGGAATATTTCACAGACACAGGCATACCACGTTGCTTTCCGGGAATCCAGGCCGGCATTTCACTCACAATTCTTTCAGCCTCTTTAGTTAAGATAGGTTGGTCGGACTGAAGCGCTCGCACATCCTTTACTTTCCCGCTTTCAGATACAGTGAAACCGACTATCACACTACCTCCGGCTTTCCCTTTCACATCAGAACTTTTTGTTTTATTCTCCAAATACTTATACAACGCATTCATACCACCCGGATATTCAGGCATTTGCTCCACCACTTCAAAAACAACTAATTCTTCATTACCTTTCGTTTTTGCCGCACGATTTTCAGCACTAACCTTGGCCTTACTATCGCCATGTGACACTTTTACAGTATCTTGCAGCACATTTTCTGTATCTCTCAACACATTTTCTTGCACAATCTCGGCCAAATCATTAACTTTGACGGCAGAAATTTCTTCTACTTTTTCGGAGATTTCGGGACGGGCAAAAGCAGTTACTGCAATAGCTGCCAATGGAAGCACATACAAGTACTTCAACCGTGCCCATGGATTTGATTTTTCTTTTAACATCATAGTGATACGTTTTTTAAGTTTACTGTGATTAAAGCTGTTGGCCATAGAGTAGAGCCTTGTGCCAACGGCTTTTTTTATTAATAATAGTTGATATTCTTTCGCGTTTACACCTTCATTGATAACAGTCTCGTCGGCTTCATACTCATGGATATTCTGCAACTCCTGTTTCAACAGCCATGCACCGGGGTTGAACCATTGGAAAAAGATACAGATATCAGCTACCAATAAATCAATAGAATGCCGATGACGGATATGTGCTGCTTCATGAATCAGAATTTCCCGCCCGTTCTCCTCCAAATCCTTCCGGCTGATAACGATATACTTCATCCAACTGAACGGAGCTATCTCCTGTTCGTGGACAACAAGTGTTGTTCCATTCTCCAACTTTTCCCGTTTACCGGAATGTATTAACCTGAAAAGACGGATCAAAGAGTATAGATTGCGGCAAGCAAAGAAGATAATGCCGGCCAGATAAACAAGCAGAAGAATCTCTATCCAGGACAAGGAAGCGACTTCGTATACTGCCACTCCGCCGGTTGCATCGACAGTCGCGGGTTCCATTTCTGCCATTAGCAACACCTGCTCAATGGTGAGCATTGTTTGTTGTACTTCAACCTGATGGTTCGTGGTTACTTCAATGAAGGGAATGAGCAATGACAAAAACAGTACGCCCAATAAAGCAACACGATTAAAGCGATGAAAAGTTTCTTTGCTAAGTAAGACCCGAAAAAACAGGTAAAACAAGACAAGGCAAACTGATGATTTTAATATATAGATAAAGAATGCTCCCATAGTATAGATTGTCGTTTTATTAATTGGTGTTCATTAAATAGTGTTCTCAGGTCAGCCTTTCCTGTCCGCCTTCTCTACCTCTTGAATCAATTGTCTAAGTTCATCCAAAGAAATATCTTCTTCTTTGACTAAAGACGAAACTGCATTCAGGTAGGAATTATTAAAATACTTACTGATTACATTCCGAAGTGTTCCTTTACGAAAATCTTCTTCACTGACGATCGGATAGTATTGATAAGTATTCCCAAAAATATAATGAGCCAGAAAGCCTTTATCTTCCAGCCCGCGCACAATCGTTGATAAGGTGTTAAAATGCGGCTTCGGTTCTTCATAGAAAGCCAACATTTCTTTCACAAACAAGGGACCCTTTTCCCAAAAAAATCCCATGATTTCTTCTTCCTTTGCTGTTAATCCTTTCATACCTGCATCTTTGTTTGATGCAAATAACGAGAAGTTTTAGTTTATAAACTAATTTTTCTAGTTAATATAAACTAAAAGATATAGTTTAAAAGATGACAAGCCTGTAAAAGGCTCTATCAAAGATAAATTCTTCATTCTTTTACCCCCACAGTTTATCAACAATAAAATTCCCTATAAAGAATAAATCGCCCATAAAGACGATACTGAATACCAGAAAAATGAAACAGGTACTCCAACGAGCTCCCCCATTTTCTTCACCGCTTTTGATACGGAGCAAGGAGCTATGCAAGCAATCACCTGCTATGAACAACACAAACAAGCTCGGTATCAAGTCACCCCATGACACCAACCACAAGTTATCACCCTTTCCCATTAGGAATGTCAATGCCACGGCCAACAAGAAGACGGAAGCATACTGCAAGTCTTTTCTCTTTGAATTCATAGTGGTAATATTTAAAGTACTTTTCACAAAGATATTGAATCTCATTAAATATCCTCTATCAAATCCATACAAAAAATCAGTATCATTACATATTTTACTTGCCTTTATCTGTCACTACAAAAGTAAATGAACAAGCAGACACAAGACGAAAGGCAGAGCTCCTTCATCCACTAACACTGATGAACAGGGAAAGATGAAGGAATGAACGGATCATGAGATATTTCACCAAACCAATGAAACTCTAATCCTCCACTTGCTCTCCTTCAGATTCTTCCGGTTTATTTCCGGTTTTAGAAGACTTCTTTTTTAATCGGCCACTTTTTCTCAAGGCTTCGGCAATAATCCACTGAAGTTGCCCGTTTGTACTACGAAACTCATCAGCCGCCCATTTTTCAATGGCGTCCATTGTTTCAGTATCCACTCGCAAAACAAAACTCTTTATTGAAGATTCCTTTTTAGCCACTTCTATTTTACCTTCTTATTTATAGTTTATCAATGATTCAGCGTACCTGTATTCACAACCGGTTGCGCAGCTTCGTCCGCACAAAGCACCACTAGCAAATTACTCACCATGGCAGCTTTCTTTTCCTCATCCAGTTCAACAATTTCCTCTTCAGAAAGTTTATGCAATGCCATACGTACCATTGAAACAGCACCTTCAACTATCTTTTCGCGAGCACTGATGATAGCCGACGCCTGCTGACGGCGTAACATAACTGCTGCAATCTCCGGAGCATAAGCCAAATAATTAATACGGGCTTCCACTATCTCCATACCTGCCATGGCCAGACGTTCATTCAACTTTTGTTCCAACTGCTCGTTAATTTCATCACCGCCACTACGTAACGTCAATTCATCCAAATCCGCTTCGTTGTCGTCATAAGCATACAGTCCCGCTACCTGACGAAGCGCAGCGTCACTTTGCACACGAACAAAATCCTCAAAGGCATTCATTCGCCCGGCAACAGTCACAGTCATCTGTCCGCTCCCTCTATTATCCGCCATTGTCTGCGCATCAATTTCGAACATAGCTTTATAAGTGTCTTTCAGTTTCCAGACAAGCACCAGACCGATCAAAATAGGATTACCAATCTTGTCATTTACTTTAATAGGCTCCACATCCAAGTTACGGGCACGTAAAGATAGTTTCTTCTTATTCATAAAAGGATTAACCCAGAAAAATCCCGTTTCAGTAAACGTACCTTTATATTTCCCGAAGAATACCATGACACGGGCTTCGTTCGGTTCCTGCGAAAAATAACCCGGAATCATCAGAACAGCTAATGCAAGAAAAAGCAATAGCAAGAAAAACATAATTATGCTTCCTTTGAAAAGCATAAAACTCACAACAACCAACAAAGGCAACACGATCAAATTAAGAAACAAGGCCAAAAAGCCATTAACAACCGCATCATCGTACTTAATTTCTTTTGTAATCATAGCATTTAATTTTGATATTATTTTGATATCACAAATATATCAAATTTAGAAATTAAAAAGCAAACAAAAAGAGACTTTTTTTCCATGAGAAGGCATATTTTTAACTAAACAGCCCTGTCTTGTTCCTAAACAAATATAAAAGTTGAGGAAATAAGCGGCTATCCGAACCTAAAAAAAGAGTTTGCTCTTTGAGGTATTTAAGTTTATTACTATTTTTGCAGGATACGAATTTAAAACCTATAAACAGTAAAACATAAAACAATTCATAAAATGAGAAAAGTAAGTTTAGCTCTACTCTTCTGCCTTCTCTGCCTTACCGGAATGGCACAAGGACAAAAGGCTCTTGATTTAAAAGATATCACCTCCGGACGTTTCCGCCCGGAAAACATTCAGGGAGTAATCCCCACGCCCGACGGTGAATACTACACACAGATGAACGGCGAAGGCACACAAATTATTAAATATTCCTTCAAGACAGGTGAAAAAGTGGAAGTGGTATTCGATGTGAATACTGCACGCGAATGTGATTTCAAACACTTCGACAGTTACCAGTTCTCACCCGACGGTCAGAAATTGCTTATTGCTACGAAAACGACTCCGATTTACCGGCATTCTTATACAGCTGTACATTATATCTACCCTTTGAAACGAAATGATAAGGGAGTTACGACAAACAACATTATTGAACGGCTGTCCGACGGCGGACCTCAACAGGTCCCCGTCTTTTCTCCGGACGGAACAATGATCGCTTTCGTACGTGACAACAACATATTCCTCGTAAAACTGCTCTACGGCAACAGCGAAAGCAAAGTGACTGAAGACGGTAAGCAAAATTCTATCATCAACGGTATTCCTGACTGGGTATATGAAGAAGAGTTCGGGTTTAACCGCGCATTGGAATTCAGTGCGGACAATACCATGATTGCTTTTATCCGTTTCGATGAGTCTGAAGTTCCCTCCTACTCTTTCCCGATATTTGCAGGACAAGCGCCCTACATCAATGCCTTGAAAGATTATCCGGGCGAATATACCTATAAATACCCGAAAGCAGGATATCCGAATTCCAAAGTTGAAGTACGTACCTACGATATCAAATCACACGTGACACGTACAATGAAGCTCCCGTTGGATACAGATGGGTATATCCCCCGCATCCGTTTCACAAAAGATGCCTCCAAATTGGCAATCATGACACTAAACCGCCATCAGGACCGTTTCGACCTTTACTTTGCCGATCCTCGTTCCACCCTTTGCAAATTAGTATTGCGTGACGAATCACCTTATTATATAAAGGAAAATATATTCGACAATATTCACTTCTATCCCGATTATTTCAGTATGCTTAGCGAACGTGACGGTTACAGTCATCTCTATTGGTATAGCATGGGAGGTAATCTCATTAAGAAAGTGACTAACGGCAAGTTTGAGGTAAAAGACTTTTTGGGTTATGATGAGGAGGATGGTTCGTTCTATTACACCAGTAATGAGGAAAGTCCTCTGCGCAAGGCGGTCTACAAGACGGATAAGAAAGGAAAAAAGACCAAATTGTCTCAACAGACAGGAACAAACACACCGCTTTTCAGCAAATCGATGAAATATTATATGAATAAATATTCCAGTTTGGATACTCCAATGCAGATTACGCTGAACGATAATACCGGCAAAACATTAAAGACGCTGGTTACAAATGACCAGTTGAAACAAAAACTGGCAGGATACGCAGTTCCCAAGAAAGAATTTTTCACTTTTCAGACTACAGATGGAGTGACATTGAACGGTTGGATGATGAAACCTGTCAATTTTTCCGCTTCGAAAAAATATCCGGTACTGATGTTCCAATACAGCGGCCCCGGCTCACAACAGGTGCTGGATACATGGGGAATCAGTTGGGAAACGTATATGGCAAGCCTCGGCTACCTCGTTGTCTGTGTGGACGGACGTGGAACCGGAGGACGTGGAGAAGCTTTCGAGAAATGTACTTACCTGAAAATCGGTGTAAAGGAAGCCAGAGACCAGGTGGAAACCGCACTTTACCTAGGCAAACAAGCGTATGTAGATAAAGATCGCATCGGTATTTGGGGATGGAGCTACGGTGGATACATGACTTTGATGAGCATGAGTGAGGGTACCCCCGTATTCAAGGCAGGCGTAGCTGTTGCCGCACCAACCGACTGGCGTTTCTACGACACGATTTATACGGAACGCTTCATGCGTACACCAAAAGAAAATGCGGAAGGATACAAGGAATCGTCTGCTTTCACCCGTGCTGACAAGTTGCACGGTAATCTGTTGCTGGTACACGGCATGGCGGATGATAATGTACACTTTCAGAATTGCACGGAATATGCCGAACATTTAGTACAACTCGGCAAGCAATTTGATATGCAGGTATATACTAACCGTAATCACGGCATATACGGTGGCAACACCCGCAATCATCTGTACACACGGTTGACCAACTTCTTCTTGAATAATTTATAATGGCTGACAGAGTACGTAAGCCTGAATGGCTGAAAATCAATATCGGTGCCAACGAACGATACACCGAAACCAAACGGATTGTCGACTCCCACTGCCTGCATACGATATGCAGCAGTGGGCGTTGCCCCAATATGGGGGAATGCTGGGGAAAGGGAACTGCCACATTTATGATTGGCGGAGATATCTGTACCCGTAGTTGCAAGTTTTGCAACACCCAAACCGGACGTCCGCACCCATTGGATGTAAATGAACCTGTTCATGTGGCGGAGTCTATCGCATTGATGAAACTGGATCATGCCGTAATCACCTCGGTGGACCGTGACGATCTCCCCGACCTGGGAGCAGAGCATTGGGCACGTACTATCCGGGAAATTAAGCGTTTGAATCCTCAAACGACTATCGAAGTACTGATACCTGATTTTCAAGGAAAGACAGAACTGCTAAATCAGGTCATTGAAGCGCATCCCGATATTATTTCTCATAATATGGAAACTGTCCGGCGTATCAGTCCCCTGGTACGCAGTGCAGCAAATTATGATACCAGTTTACAAGTTATCTCTCACATTTCCAAAAACGGAGTAAAGTCCAAAAGCGGCATTATGGTTGGTTTGGGAGAAACTCCCGAAGAAGTGGAAACACTTATGGATGATCTACTGGCAGTCGGTTGCCAGATACTCACTATAGGACAATATCTGCAACCCAGTCATCGGCATTATCCCGTTGCCGAATATGTGACCCCGCAACAATTTGCAAAATACAAGATTATCGGCTTAGAAAAAGGATTCAATATCGTGGAGAGTGCTCCTCTTGTCCGTTCCTCCTACCATGCTGAGAAACATATCCGTTAGCAAACAAAACACAAGCGCTATTTGTTTTATAGATAGAACCGACAAATAAACATAAAGAGATGGATCATAAAGGAATACTTTCTTCCGCATTTAACATGTCAATGGGTTTTATCCCCGTTATTATTTCCATTTTATTGTGCGAATTTATAACGCAAGACACGGCTATTTACATCGGTACAGTCATAGGTATCGTAGGTGTATATCTTTCTTATCATCGTAAAGGCATACTGCTACCCAACTTTATTCTTTATATATCGGCAGGAATACTGATTCTTCTTTCCCTGGCAGCCCTTATTCCGGGCGATTATGTTCCTGAAGGTGCACTTCCTCTCACATTGGAAGTGAGCATTCTCATACCGATGCTAATACTCTATATGCACAAGAAAAGATTCATCAACCATTTCTTGAAACAGATAGGTTCCTGTAACAAACGCCTGTATGCACAAGGGGCGGAGGCTGCTGTTGTTTCTGCACGAATTGCTCTGATTTTCGGTATACTTCACTTTATTATCATCAGTATCGTGATAATCTGCCAGAACCCGTTAAGTTCTACCAGCAAACTTACTCTTTATAAAGTGCTACCACCCATCGTCTTTGTCATGAGCATTCTATTTAACCAGATTGCCATTCGCTTCTTCAATCACTTGATGTCTCACACTGAGTACGTACCTATCGTCAACACCAAAGGAGACGTCATTGGAAAGACTCCTGCAGTAGAGGCGATCAATTACAAGAATGCATATATCAATCCGGTCATAAGAATTGCTATCTCCACACATGGGATGTTATTTCTCTGTGACCGGCCTTCGACAGCTATTTTGGATAAGAATAAGACAGATATTCCTCTGGAATGTTACCTGCGTTTCGGCGAATCCTTGTCCGACGGTGTCAATCGTTTATTAACCAATGCTTTTCCACATGCCAAAGAAAATATAAAGCCGGAGTTCAATATTGTTTATCATTTTGAAAATGAAGTGACCAACCGGCTGATCTATCTGTTTATCGCTGAAATAAAAGACGATGCAATCCTTTGTACTCCCCGCTTCAAGAACAGCAAGTTATGGAGTTTCAAGCAGATTGAAGAAAACTTAGGCAAAGGATTCTTCAGCAGCTGTTTCGAAGATGAATACGAACATTTAAAAGGAGTTATTTGTATAAGAGAAAAATACAGGGAATCTTAGACAGTTCGGGCACGTGTCCTTTCCAATCCTTCACCGTACGCGTTTGTATATACTCTCCTTCACAAGTAATATTGGCAGCAATACAAAGTTTGGTCTGCGGGCGGCAATTCTGCAAAATATCTTCTATCATCTTATGATTGCGGTAAGGCGTCTCAATAAATAGCTGCGTCTGGCTTTCGGAATACGCCCGCTGTTCCAAAGTTTTTAATTTCTTGGCACGCTCGTCCGGTTCAATCGGCAGATAACCATGAAAAGCGAAGCTCTGTCCGTTAAAGCCGGAAGCCATCACGGAAAGAATGATCGAAGAAGGTCCCACCAAAGGAACAACCTTTAACTTCTTGCGCTGCGCGATAGCAACCACATCCGCCCCCGGATCGGCAACAGCCGGACAACCGGCTTCGGAAATCACTCCCATAGAAGCACCGCCAACCAAAGGTTTCAGATAACCGGAAATGTCTTCAGGTGAAGTGTGCTTGTTCAACGGGTAGAAGGTCAGCGCATCAATATCAATCTCCCGGTCCACTTTCTTCAAGAAACGGCGGGCAGAACGAATATCTTCAACGATAAAATGCCGAATACCGGAGATAATCTCCTTATTATAAGAAGGCAAAACCTTTTCGACAGGTGTATCACCTAGAGTCACAGGTAGTAAATAGAGAGCAGTTTCCACTTTTAAAATTGAGAATTGAGAATTTAAATTGCCAATGAAGCTATCAGGAAGCCAGATAATCAGACTGGTTCAACATCTCGTGATAGTCGGTAAATTCCAACAAATCTTTCAGCTTCATATCCTTATGCTTTTTCATATAGGAAGAAACAATCTGTGCGCCTATCCATATACCCACTGATGCAGGAGCTTGTCCACCCAGCATTTCAACTGCAGGGGCAGGTTTCATATAATAACGGATGATCATCGGGTCACGCGCATGCAAATGATCGTTGGAACAAATATGTTCCCAAATAGCCTTTTCGTTTTTCTTGCACCAGGCATTTTCCTCATCCGAATAACCGATTGCATCACCAATATTATCATAACCCAACAAATGCTGCACTACATAATTGATCTTCCCGGAATGCATCATCAGGTCAATCAGGCAAGTCCCCTCGTGATAACTCATTCCGTAACGGTCGAGGAGATAGAATACAAAACAATCCGGCACAATACGTTCGGGACGCATTGAACGGCATTGATAGTCGTAATAGAAGCGTTTGTAAAGCGGGTAATCTTCCCCCATATATTTATCGAGGCTGATACCGAGCAACGTGTCTACAAGAATAATAGACTCGTTGAATGCGGATATCTGCGAATAGACAAACGGCACCTTCGTACCGGGGACCTCTTTTTTCAGTTTCCGGAATCCTTTATTCAGTCCTTTCTCCACTTCATCAAGATTGGGGAACTTAGCTTCCACGTCACTCACTAAGCGGACTAACGTAGTGTCCGAATAGAATTTTTGAAGACGCTGAAAAATGGTATCGTCTTTCACGGTACCGATAGCCAGTACATCTTCAATCAGAATTTTCGTCGGCTGGCGGTAATCCATTGTCAGCTTCTGCATAGCAGAAAAGCTGTTGGAACGAACATATTCGTTCAACAGCTTATCATATCTCAGAACAGAAATCTCTTCTCCTTTCTGCTCCGTACCTTTTCCTGTGCTTATCCCGCAGGAGGCGAAAAGCATACTTATTAATATAACAAGAAGAGAAATCCGTAGTTTCATAATCTTTTATCCGTAAATGATATTACCATTTTCGTCCATATATTCATCCAACCCTTTCTCATAGGTAGCCATTGCACGAAGACTCATACCTACGCTGGAGAAACCACCGTCATGGAAAAGGTTCTGCATAGTCACCTTACGGGTAAGATCGGAGAACATCACAATACAATAATCTGCACATTCATCGGCAGTCGCATTTCCGAGCGGAGACATACGGTTGGCGAAGTCGAACAACTTATCCATACCTTTCACGCCCGAACCGGCGGTAGTGAATGTAGGCGACTGTGAAATTGTATTCACACGCACACTATGCTCGCGTCCGTAGATATAGCCGAAGCTGCGTGCAATAGATTCCAGCAATGCTTTTGCATCTGCCATATCGTTGTAGCCGTAGAAAGTACGCTGTGCAGCCACATAGCTCAATGCAACGATTGAACCGTAATCTGCAATCGCATTCAGTTTCTTGGCCGACTGAATCATTTTATGGAATGAAACGGCTGAAATATCCAATGTCTTATCCAACATTCCATAGTCAAGGTCATCATAAGTACGTTTCTTGCGTACGTTGGGAGACATACCGATAGAGTGGAGCACAAAATCAATTTGTCCGCCCAGTATATCCATTGAGGTCTTAAACACATTCGACAAATCCTCTACGCTCGTTGCATCTGCCGGAACAATCTGGCAATTCAGTTTCTCTGCTAAAGCATTGACTTCTCCCATACGGATAGCCATTGGAGTATTTGATAATGTAATTGTTGCACCTTCTTCTACGGCACGCTCTGCCACTTTCCAGGCAATAGACTGATCGTTCAGAGCACCGAAGATAATACCTCTTTTTCCTTTCAACAAGTTATAACTCATATCTTTTAATCGTTAAATTTTGTGCAAAGATAGGAACTTTTTATCAGCTAGCCAAAGTTTGTTTCAATATATTGTGTAAGGGGTTACAATACGGACATACCTTCTAAAATATCTCATTAATAACCAAATGTAATAACCGATTTTAATAACACTTGGTAATAACAAAGATGAGTGAACAGGTATTTTTAGATTTCAGTTTAAATTTCAATTTGCGGCAGACAAAGAAGAATATGCCAACCATTATTTACGCTCTGTTTACCTTTAGAGGGAGACAGTACAAGGTCAATATTGGCGCCAAGGTTTATCCAACGCAATGGAATAAGCGGAAGCAGATAGCCACTATCAGCAACGGGCAAACAAGGCTGGATAATCGCAATAATGAGATAGTCAATAAAAAAATAAGGTCGCTTCTTGCTATCTTTGAAGAGAAGAAGAATTATCTTTGTGAGAACTTAGAAAGGATAGACTTCCTCTTTGAAGAAATGAGGCAAGCTATTAATCCTAATCTTAAAACTCGTTATACAATTATGAAAGATAACAACCAATTATCTGCAACACTTATCTTAAGTCAGATGGCAGAAAAGAATATTCTTTCAGAGAATAGTCGAAAGATATATTTGGGATATGTAACGGCATTTAAAGAGTATTTGGAAGCCAAAGGTATAAGCAACAGTTTATCTGCCATAAATACAGATGTACTGGAAGATTATCAACAATTTCTACTGGAAAGGAATCCTGTGAAAATAAAAACTCTCCTTAACAAAGTCAAGGGGATTGTAACGTTAATCAACCATGCCAATAAGGATAAAGCTATCAAAGCAAACATAAACACCAATGGCATAACATATCTGGAAGACAAGCGGAGCAAGGAGCAGAAGAAAAGCAAACAAGTTCCATTAACAGAAGAACAATTATTAGCCATATATAATTATGCAGATTTAAGACCTAGAGAAGTAGAAGCTAGGGATTTGTTTATTTGTCAGTGCTTGTTAGGACAGCGTATTTCAGATTTGCCTAAAATATTTAAGGGAGAATATACGATTACAAAGCTAGAGGACGGTAATGAAGTGATTTCATTTATAGTTCAAAAGACCACAGAAGAGGCTACATTGTATCTCTTTCCTGTAGTGAAAGAAATATTAGAGAGGTACAAAGAAACAGGTTTTAAGTATATAGATTTGCTTACAGAAGATGAAAGGATAGTCAAGAAGAATGAAGCTAAGCTGAATAGAACAATTAAACAGGTATGTGAGAAGGCGGGACTGGATAGCGATATAAACTATGTTGAACAAATAGGCAGTAATATAACTAAAAAGAGAAAGAAACTATTTGAGTTAATTCATACTCAAACAGCAAGACATACTTTTATCACTTTGATGTGTCGTTTGGGTATACCTAAAGAAGATGTTATAATAGCAACTGCGCATACAGATACCACAATGATAGACGATGTTTATTTGCACGAAACTGTAAATGACAAAGGGACAAGGCTCATTAATTCTTTAAAGAAAATCAAAGGTAGTACATTATTCAAGATTGAAGAGGCAAACAACATGGTAGATACTACTATGAATGAAGAAGAAACGGTTAAGAAACCAATTTCAACTGCAAGCGTAACTAATAATATAACCTTCGATACTTTGCTAGACACTCAATTTTTTGCGTCTAAAATCAATAAGGCTGTTAAACTACAATCACAGGTAGGTCATTTGAAAAATGGGAAACTGTGTAGCTATGACAATGAAATCACATCCCTTATAAGCGAGATAGAAAAATTCTCCCAATCTTCCACTTCTGATTCTGATGTGGCAAAACAATATGTGAAACAGTTATCTGTTGGGAAGCAGTCAGATTTGTATGACAGTTTTAGAGAAATGATTATCAAGTGCGTTAAAATTGGTATCAGTAAGGATGCAATTATGCAGTTTATCAATAAGGCTTTGGAAATAAGCTTGTTGGATAAGGAAAGATTCACCAATATAAAAGAAATCACTACAGCCTTATTGGATAAAAGAAACAAGGGCTGACGAGCTTTTTAGGAAATCAAGGCTTCTGGTAAGCCTGAACATCATATTCTCCCCGAACAGCTACAGCTATGGGGAGAATTTTTGCTTTATCGCATCCTCAACTCAAATATTCCACAATTTCGACTTGTCGTTTGGTGATGCGGTCGGGACTTTATACCTTTGCAACGTGATTGAAAGTCAGAAATGACCGAGTTTCTCGTCACCCAGATTCACCACTACAAACCTAAATCTACTCCAAATGAAAGAACTGACCTACGCTGACATTCGTAAAATGGCACTGGAGCATGGCATCAAGGACACAAGGCTTCACATTGGGCTTTGGGCTACTGACCGATACGTCAAGAAGAGAAAAATGATACAAGGCAAGACTTACACAATCTATCTGCCATATCATAAGCCGGAGCAGAAACAGTTTTAAGTCCTAGACCTACTCTCAACTATTAAACAGAGTACACCATTGTCAACTAATCATCTAATTAGTATCACTATCTACTAATGTGCTTACTAATACAGCAAAGTTATGTGCTGAAGTATTGATATTACCAGATTATAAAGGTGTGCTTATTCCCCCCTTTAGCGGTGTGCTTAATCCCCTTTTGGAGCGTGCTTATTCACCCCCTGTCTACACTCCTAGATACTACACTCCATACAGCCATACTGTAAAGTTCTGACGAACTTTCAGTAGGTGGGATAAGTAGGATATATAAATCAATAATATATGTGGCATTATAATAATAATTTATATGAGAAGCTAAGCGAACTAAGGAAAGTGAACAGACTAAGTTCCACTAAAATGAGATTCTTGTTAAAGACCAATCAGATTATTTTGATTAACCATATTGAGCGTTTGCCTTATGAAAGACACGAAACTTCCATTCAAGGAGTACACAGTTATGAGTAATAATCTGATTCAGAATCTAAACTGTTCAGATGTGTACAGGACTTATACCTTGCTATTGACAGCAGATAAAGATTCTTTGGAAACCAATACCACATTAAAACAGCTTGCAGGGTTTGTAGGGGAAGAACTGGATAATTACAAGAAGAGTAAAAGTACATTATCCTTCAATGACAAATTAAGGGCTACAGGCGAGGTTATTATACGTGATATAGATTCCAAACAGAAGGACAGGCATTGGACTATGTACAAATTCAACCAAGTAGAGCCAGGCAATTATAGAAGAATTGGCAGAGAGTTCTACGATACTTACAATACTTTAGATTTGAAGCTAAGAGGATTCATATTAAAACTATTCAGTGTAACAGAGCCGCATAGTTATGTTATCAAATTATCATCCATAAGGAAATTGAAGGAGCTTATTCACATGGGACATAGCACTATTAGTCGGTATATAGAGCAGTTAAAGGATTTGGATTTATTGGATGAAATTGGTGACTGTCTGATTCTAAAGGTCAAAGGCTTAATAATAGACCAGCCTAAAGATAAGCAAGTAAAGAAACTAATTGCCATGTTCGACCACATGATAGACTTCAACGAAGGCAATAACAAACCATTATCCAGAGAATGTATGATTTATAAGAAGTATAAGGAGAATGGATTTAAAGATGTCAAGAATATCCACGCTTTTATGAAGTCAATACAAGCAGGTACAGTAGGAAGAAAGCGACCTGTTAAGGAAGATATACCTTATGAGATTATTCTGTAGTTAGTTTGTAAGCAATAAAGCTCCAGACCATTAAACGGGTTTGGGGCTTTTTATGTATATCCCCAACTCAAAAATATAGATACTTAAAATTCATACCCCCGCCCCTTTTATTGAGGAAGTGTTTTCTATTTGGAGTTTATGCTTTGATAAAGTGAAATATTTAATCTATTAATCCCCTAAAATAACAATTCATACTTATTTTTAGTGATTTGGAGATAAGTGCAAGAGAAATTTAACAGACGAATGAATATTCTTACCGTTTTCTTTAGCAGGTTGCCATTGGGGCATATTGAGTAGTGTATATAATAAAATAGAATCATTATGCGAATGTTGAACTACGTCTATTAACGTAGCTTGTTTAACAAATCCCAAACTATCAATCTTTACACAAATTTTGTATGTATATCGTTCCATTTCATCCTGTAAACACAAGTTCTTACCTAAATAGTCTATTACAGATAAGTATTCCTCTGTTTGAAAAAACGCAGGTGTAAATATATTCCCCAAAGCAACAGGAGAGCTTATTTTCTTTGTTGTACATGACAGGATTGATACAATAACTATCAATTGTAATCCTAATATCCAGAATCTTTTACCCGTTAATTCCATATATTATATCGTTTTTGGATATAGTAACAACACCCACATATTAATACAGCAGATAGCAATGTATTAAAAATATTCATTGTTGTAAACATGAGCCATGTCATTGCATCCCCACAGTCATAGACTTCTATTTGCATTAAACATGTGAACAAAATGTTTATGGAGAAAAATGTAAGTAAAGCCAACTTCCACCAAGAATTACCTTTGTAAAATAACCATGCAATAATACTACCCAATAAGTATGAGCATAGATAGGTTGGAATAACAGAACCCTCTATCAGCCAAGTAATTTCCATGAATGAAAGAGGATGAAGTAACATCGCAATTATACAACAAAGTAATATTATACCCTCATACTTCCAGATATTTTTATCAGTTAGTTTCATAGCCTTAAGATTCTTTTAGCCCCAAATACAAGAATAATTATTGGAAATATGGAACACAAGCACCAATAAAGAAGTCCGTTTGCAAATAACATAAATAAATTTCCATAGGGATTGGGATATACAACTCTTAGTATCATGTCGATAGTACAATATATAATGGTGGAGAACAAGAAAACGTAACAGAGCAGTTTCCAAACACCATTATTTTTATAAACTTTCCAAGCTATTATACTACCTAGTAAACAACTTAATGTATAGAATACAACAATGCTTGGTATTTGTGAAATACATATACCAAAATTCAAAGCATACAAATATGAAGATAAGATACCGCATATTAACATTATGCCTTCAAACCACCACAATCTTTTGTCTGTTAGTTTCATTTATTGCTTTCCCTTATGTAATAAGAATTCATTTAATATCTAACACACAAATATAGTACATTTATTGGAAAAGAACTAAGCCAAACTGTTCTAAATCAAAATAAAAAACACAGTACTTATTTGGGCATATAGATAGAATACCTACTATTATTCCCCTCTCTTTAATTTTAGAAAATCCATCTTATTGAGATACTATGCTTTGATAAAATGGATTTATTAGTCAGACAGTGAGCATGAGGTATATATTATGCACTCTATAGCGGTGTAACTACTCTACACCCCCTTACCCATTATTAGGAAAAATGAAAGGATTACATGAATTGCTATTCAGCCCACAAACCTTTTGAACTTCTGAAATATGCGGACTTATCAGCGATTTGTATATGTCTACATATAAAGATGCACAAAAAGAAGTGAATGAATAGTACTTCATGTCAAGCCCTCATTTTGTCCTTAAATACACTA
>CAUHML010000007.1 GCA_959606905.1 uncultured Bacteroides sp.
GCAGCCAAATCCTGAGCCTTATGAGCATCTTTCAGTTTCTGCAAAGCAGCTTCAATCGGAGCCTTCTTGTCAGCAGGCAACTTGTCACCTAATTCCTTCAACTGATTTTCAGTCTGGAATATTACGCTGTCAGCCTGATTCAATTTATCAATTTTTTCACGTTCCTTCTTATCTGCTTCGGCGTTAGCTTCAGCTTCAGCTTTCATCTTTTCGATTTCTTCCTTGCTCAAACCACTGGAAGCCTCGATACGGATAGCTTGTTCCTTACCGGTTGCCTTATCTTTTGCAGATACCTTCAAGATACCGTTTGCATCAATATCAAATGTAACCTCAATCTGAGGAACCCCACGACGAGCAGGAGCAATACCTGACAAGTTGAACTGACCGATTGATTTGTTCTGTGCAGCCATCGGACGTTCACCCTGCAATACATGGATCGTTACTTCACTCTGGTTATCGGCAGCAGTAGAGAATGTTTCACTCTTACGAGCCGGAATGGTAGTATTAGCATCAATCAACTTAGTCATTACACCACCCAATGTTTCGATACCCATTGACAATGGAGTTACATCCAACAATACTACACCCTTGATTTCGTCTGTCAAAACAGCACCCTGTACAGCAGCACCGATAGCAACCACTTCATCTGGATTTACACCCTTAGAAGGAGCTTTTCCAAAGAAATCTTCCACCAATTTCTGTACAGCCGGAATACGTGAAGAACCACCTACAAGGATTACTTCGTCAATATCAGCATTGTTCAAGCCTGCATCACTCATCGCTTTCTTACATGGTTCAAGACAAGCCTGAATCAATCCGTGAGCCAAAGATTCGAATTTAGCACGAGTCAAAGTCTTAACCAAGTGCTTGGGCACACCGTTTACCGGCATGATATACGGCAAGTTAATTTCTGTACTTGTAGAAGAAGACAACTCGATCTTAGCTTTTTCAGCAGCTTCTTTCAAACGTTGCAAAGCCATTGGGTCCTGAGTCAAGTCAGCGCCTTCATCGTTCTTAAATTCCTCTACCAGCCAGTTGATGATTACCTGATCGAAGTCGTCACCACCAAGGTGAGTATCACCGTTTGTAGAAAGTACTTCGAATACACCACCACCAAATTCAAGGATAGATATATCGAATGTACCACCACCAAGGTCGAACACAGCAATCTTCATGTCTTTGTGAGCCTTGTCCAGACCATAAGCAAGAGCAGCGGCTGTCGGTTCGTTCACAATACGTTTTACTTCCAGACCGGCAATCTGTCCGGCTTCTTTCGTAGCCTGACGTTGAGAGTCAGAGAAATATGCAGGAACAGTGATTACTGCTTCCGTTACTTCCTGTCCAAGATAATCTTCAGCAGTTTTCTTCATTTTCTGAAGAATCATAGCAGAAATTTCCTGCGGAGTGTACAGACGTCCGTCGATGTCAACACGCGGAGTGTTGTTATCGCCTCTCACTACTTTATAAGGAACACGAGTAACTTCTTTCTGAACCTGGTCCCAATTTTCACCCATGAAACGTTTGATAGAGAAAATGGTACGTGTCGGGTTAGTAATAGCCTGACGTTTTGCAGGGTCGCCCACCTTACGTTCGCCACCATCTACGAAAGCGACAACAGAAGGAGTAGTACGTTTACCTTCACTGTTTGCAATTACTACCGGTTCGTTACCTTCAAATACAGCAACACAAGAGTTTGTAGTTCCTAAGTCAATACCAATAATTTTTCCCATGATCGTTATTTTTTTATTTATTATTATTCAATGATTTCTTTTTGTCCGGTTGTTTCTCCACTCCTGTTATGGAGTTTCGTCTCGAACGGACGCTTATTAAAAAGCAAACCGTGTGCCAAAAAGAAATTATACGAATGCATGACATAATATCTGCCAAAACGACAGTTTTTAATAAACTTCCTTGCCATGATAGCCATAAAGAAAGTTATTCAGTGACTGACACTAAAACAAATATTATCTATTCTGGTTCGATAAAGAGAATTAATTCTTAACTTTGCAATATTACACTATAAAACAACGAACTATTTATTAATATCGGAATTATACATAAAATCAATTAATGACATCTACATGAAAAATTTATTATGTTTACTTGCATTACTACTATGCACTACCGTATTTGCACAACCTCAACAAGTTGTCGTAGGAGTTTCCGGCAATGGCTATGTAACCCGGCAACAAGATGGTGCGCGAATAACACAAAGAGGAGTTACACATTGGACAAATCCTAAAAGTATCGTTAGTATTTACTTCTATTTGCATCAACCGACAACAGCCGATCTGTCACTGTATGCCAAAGGACATTCCGAAATCAAAGTCAGTTATGGAAAGAAGGGCTTCAAAGTCAATCTACAATCGGATGATTTCACTAAAGTTCCTGTTGGAAGTATCGATATACGACAGGCAGGGTATGTCCGTATCGACTTACAAGGAGTCTCTAAAAGTGGTGAGGGTTTCGGAGAAATTAAGCAGTTGATAGCAGACAATGTTACAGGTAAAAGTAATTATGTGAAAGACTTCTCTGACTATTGGGGACGCCGCGGTCCTTCCGTTCATTTGGGATATGCGCTACCTGAAGGTGATACTGAATGGTTCTACAATGAAATCACAGTGCCCAAAGAAGGCGAAACAATGCATAGCTACTACATGGCGGCCGGCTTCGGGGAAGGTTATTTCGGAATGCAATACAACTCCCCGACAGAACGCCGTATTCTTTTCTCGGTATGGAGTCCTTTTGATACACAAAACCCCAAAGAGATTCCGGATGACCAAAAGATTAAACTGTTACGCCAAGGCAAAGATGTACACATCGGAGAGTTTGGCAACGAAGGCTCAGGCGGACAAAGTTATTTGAAGTATCCCTGGAAAGCCGGTAATACATATAAATTTCTGATGCAAATCAGACCGGACGGGAATGGAAATACGACCTACACTGCCTATTTCTATGCAACAGATGAGAAAGAATGGAAATTAATAGCCAGTTTCTTACGCCCCAAAACCAACACATGGTATAAACGTCCTCACAGCTTCCTTGAGAATTTCAGTCCGGAACAAGGATATTTATCACGTGAAGTTTTCTTCGGCAACCAATGGGCACGTAGCAAAGAAGGTAAATGGTCCCGACTCACTGACGCTACCTTTACACACGATGCAACAGCGAGTGCCCAAGTCCGTCTCGACTATCAAGGTGGCAATACTAAAGACAATCGGTTTTATCTGAAAATGGGAGGCTTCTTTAACGAATCTGTTCCAATGGGAACTAAGTTCTATTGCAAGCCAACAGGCAAAGAACCGGAAATTGATTGGGAAGCATTGAAGCAATTGTAACAATCAGCTTCCACTATTAATTAGTTCATGAAACAAAAAACCGGCCTCACTGCAACAGATAGCAATGAGGCCGGTTTCATAAATATCAGGCTTTATTGATACAGCCTTTCCTATTTCTTATAATAATTACTTTTTCTCTAATACAATAACCAATGCATTATTGGCATCATACAGCCCAATGCCACCGCCTGCCAATACATCGAATGACTTTACTTCATTCAACGCTTTCAGGATCTTACCTTCTGTCTCCATATCAGGACAAGCCATCATTGTACTTGCCACTCCCGGGAAGGAAATCGATTTGGCATTGCTCGTACTAGTTTCAAAACCTCCGTTAATCAGGTTGCATCCGGCATTACCATGAATAGACTTTTTCTTCACATCAAAAGCGATAAACGGTTGTTTCTCCATTCCTGAAGGAATCGCCTCACTATTTGCTTCTTTAATTTTCCATTCTCCATTCAACACTGAAAGTTTCACATCAGCCTCCTTCTTTTCAAGAACTACAACCGGACGATTGGAAGCATTGCAAAGATACATCTTCCCCTTACCTGCTTTCTTATATCCTTTCACTTGTGCAAGAGCACTCAATACATTCTTCTCGGTAGTCATATCCGGACACATCATCCGAGTACTGGCCATAGCACCTAACTCAAGGCTTCCCGGTTTCGCATTTACATCGAATGTGCCCATCATACGGTTACATCCGCTATTACCGGACACACGACCGGTAGCCGTATCAAATGCAATAAACGGAAGGGTTCTACTTTCGCCCGGAGCAACTTTCGAGCCATTGACTTCTATAATATTCCACTCACCATTGATAGATGACACAGGAACTGCCTTCTCAACCGAACGGCATGAAGACATTGCAAGTGCTGCACCTGCAACGCAAATTGAAACAAAAACTTTCTTCATATTGTTATAACGTTTAAGTTAAATCGTGGACAAAGATACCAAAAAGATTGGGAAATAACACCCAATACAATATAAAATATATACATTTGCCATTGAATATACAACAAATGAACAATTTACATAGTTCACTTAAAGAAATAAATATGAGAACAATCGTCCTATCCGTGATTTTATTCTGTTGTGGTATGTCTCATGTTACCGCCCAAAGTGATTACATTGTCACTACCCCCTCCGCCCAGGAAATTCCTGCAAGTGAAGAAGAACAGTTTATCATAAAACACTTTCCTCTAAAACCTTTATGTAAATGGACTCCCGGAATGAAATTCATGTTTGCTCCTTCCGCACGGGAAATGTTTCTTCCTACCCTTTTAATATACAACACCGAAAAAGGAGTGGATAATAGCCTGATGAAACACAAAATACTCACTTTCACCGGAACCGAAGAGAAGGTTCAAAAAATAGCAGATGAAACAAACTACACCACCCGCTTCGTTTTCGAAGATGAAGGGGAAAAATATTATTATGACATAAAGAATATGCGGCTGGACGAGATATGCGAAAGAATGCCCCGTGCCTGCATCAACGGATTAGTTTACCTGCAAGATGTAGATACGGCAAAAGATCTGCTGATAGGAAAGACAATATACATACAATCCGAAACTGTCCGTGTGGATGATGCCAACAGCTATTCCGGCTATCGGGATATACCTATTTCCGTCAATACGGAAGCAACTGTCACGGCCGTCGGAGTGGGCAGCCAGGCGTATCCCGTGAAAATCATATTCAAAGACACACAGGGACATTCCTATTATCTGGAAGTCGCCCTCTCACGGACAAACTCCGGTATGGACATGAGTGATTTTCAAGGTGAAAAGAGAATGAAATACTTTTCAAATTCGATCAGTTTTACGAATAAGAAGCTGGATAATATCGAAAGCCTGAAAAACAGGTACTTGGGGGCAACCGTTTATCCTAAAAAAACATTGTCTGCCAAAAGAGCTGTCTCTCTTGAAAACAAACAAATGGAGTCCCGCGTTCATCTTCCCCGGTACACTATCCTGACAATAAAAGAAGTTCGGATGCCCTCTCCCGGCAGTCTGGCTATTTTGACATTAAAAGACAAGAATGGAATTAGTTACGAAATGAAGGTTGACTTGAAGTATGACGTAATCACCAGAAACAACAATTATATTGAAGACCTTTTCGGGTTTGAAGATATACATAAAAAATATCCGGGCATTACCGAGAAACGTTGGCAAATCATTTCGCGGGGCGACCTCGAAGTAGGCATGAGTACGGATGAATGCCGGCTGTCTATCGGCGACCCGATAGAAATAGTACTGAAAAAGGATAACCGTTTTGAGAACTGGTTCTATAATGGCAAAACATTGGAATTCGAGAGTGGCACCTTGCAACGTTTCAAATAAAAAGGAGTATCGGCGGATGATTATCTGAAAATAATCACGTATATTTGCCAAGCTAACAATTCTAATATTCTTAATATTTAATTCGCAATTAACGAAATGGGTAGAGTTCTTATTATCGGTGCAGGCGGTGTTGGTACTGTCGTTGCACACAAAGTGGCACAAAATGCCGATGTATTTACAGATATCATGATTGCCAGCCGTACGAAAGAGAAATGCGACAAAATCGTCGAGGCAATAGGTAACCCTAATATAAAAACAGCAAAAGTAGACGCAGATAATGTGGACGAGTTGGTAGCCTTATTCAACAATTTCAAACCTGAAATGGTGATTAACGTTGCCCTCCCTTATCAGGACCTGACCATTATGGAAGCATGTCTGAAAGCCGGAGTTAACTATCTGGACACTGCCAACTACGAACCCAAAGATGAAGCTCATTTTGAATACAGTTGGCAATGGGCTTATCATGAACGTTTCAAAGAAGCTGGTCTGACAGCTATCCTCGGCTGTGGATTCGATCCGGGAGTGAGCGGTATCTATACCGCCTACGCCGCCAAGCATTATTTCGACGAAATCCAATATCTGGACATCGTAGACTGTAATGCCGGCAATCACCACAAAGCATTTGCAACCAACTTCAATCCGGAAATCAATATCCGCGAAATTACCCAGAACGGACGTTATTATGAAAACGGCCAATGGGTAACTACCGGCCCGCTGGAAATCCACAAAGACCTGACTTATCCGAATATCGGTCCCCGCGATTCATATCTCCTTTATCACGAAGAACTGGAATCATTGGTGAAACACTTCCCGACAATTAAACGCGCACGTTTCTGGATGACCTTCGGACAGGAATATCTGACCCACCTGCGTGTTATCCAGAACATCGGTATGGCTCGTATTGACGAAGTAGATTACAACGGAGTGAAGATCGTACCTCTGCAATTCTTGAAAGCCGTTCTGCCTAATCCACAGGATTTGGGCGAGAACTACGAAGGAGAAACCTCTATCGGTTGTCGCATCCGTGGTCTGAAAGATGGAAAAGAACGTACGTATTATGTTTACAATAATTGCAGCCATCAGGAAGCCTATAAAGAAACAGGTATGCAAGGAGTAAGCTACACTACCGGAGTTCCGGCCATGATTGGCGCCATGATGTTCTTCAAAGGAGAATGGAAACGTCCGGGCGTAAACAATGTAGAAGAATTTAATCCGGATCCGTTCATGGAACAACTGAACAAGCAAGGTTTGCCTTGGCACGAAGTGTTCGATAAAGATCTGGAGTTGTAGGAGATCAGTCGTATATTAAAAAGAAAGTTATGATTAACGTAGGAGATAAAGCACCGGAAGTATTAGGCATCAATGAGAAAGGTGAAGAAATCCGTCTGAGTGCTTACAAGGGAAAAAAGATTGTGTTGTATTTCTATCCGAAAGACAGCACATCCGGTTGTACGGCACAAGCATGTAATCTGCGCGACAACTATTCAGAATTACGTAAAGCCGGTTACGAAGTAATCGGTGTCAGCGTGGACAATGAAAAGTCGCACCAGAAGTTTATCGAAAAGAACAATCTTCCTTTTACGCTGATAGCCGACACTGACAAAAAGTTAGTGGAAGAATTCGGCGTATGGGGAGAAAAGAAACTGTACGGACGTGCTTATATGGGTACTTTCCGCACCACTTTCCTTATTAACGAAGAAGGAATTGTGGAACGGATTATCACTCCGAAAGAAGTAAAGACTAAAGAGCATGCCTCACAGATTTTAAATCAATAATTCCATTAATTATAAGGTATGGCAAAGAAAGACGAACTTAATTTTGAAACAGATAATAAAATGGCATCAAGCGAAAAACTAAAAGCCTTACAGGCTGCCATGGAAAAGATAGAAAAGAGCTTCGGTAAAGGTTCTATCATGAAAATGGGTGACGACAGTGTTGAACAAGTGGAAGTGATCCCGACAGGCTCTATCGCCTTGAACGTGGCACTGGGTGTAGGAGGTTACCCCAGAGGTAGAATCATCGAAATCTATGGCCCGGAATCTTCCGGTAAAACAACATTGGCTATCCACGCCATTGCCGAAGCACAAAAAGCCGGTGGTATCGCTGCTTTTATTGATGCCGAACACGCTTTCGACCGTTTCTATGCAGCCAAACTGGGAGTTAACATTGACGATTTGTATATTTCCCAACCGGATAACGGAGAGCAGGCATTGGAAATCGCCGAACAACTGATCCGCTCCTCCGCTATCGATATCATTGTTATCGACTCCGTAGCCGCATTGACCCCTAAAGCTGAAATCGAAGGCGATATGGGTGACAACAAAGTAGGTCTTCAGGCACGTTTGATGTCGCAGGCATTACGTAAACTGACAGCAGCCGTTAGCAAGACACGTACTACTTGTATCTTTATCAATCAGCTCCGCGAGAAAATCGGTGTTATGTTCGGCAACCCGGAAACAACAACCGGTGGTAATGCACTGAAGTTCTATGCTTCCGTTCGTTTGGATATTCGCGGTAGCCAAGCGATTAAAGACGGCGAAGAGGTACTCGGAAAGCTGACTAAAGTGAAAGTGGTGAAGAACAAGGTGGCACCTCCTTTCCGCAGAGCAGAATTCGACATAATGTTCGGTGAAGGTATCTCCCACTCCGGAGAAATCATCGACTTGGGCGCCGATCTGGGAATTATCAAGAAAAGCGGTTCATGGTATAGCTACAATGATACAAAGCTAGGTCAGGGACGCGATGCCGCAAAACAATGTATTGCTGACAATCCGGAGCTTGCAGAAGAACTGGAGGGCTTGATTTTTGAAGCATTGAAGAAAAAAGAATAAGCGGATCTCCTCCGTCTTTTTAAGACGGAACTGCATCAAAATAAAGTGGGAAAATATCGTATGGTACGAATATTCTCCCACTTTTCTATATATCATTTGTGTGTTTTCCTTATACAAAATAGATATATGCCAACGTGCTCAAGCTAATCACTACCCAAAGCAAAACTCCCTGTAACAATGGCTTAATTCCGACTGCTTTTAGCACATCAAGAGAAAGAGAAGCGCCGATAAAGAACATGGTAATTGTCAATGTTTTACGGGCAATTCCGTTGATCGCAGCTCCCAACTGCGGCACTCCGTCAAGTAAATAAGTATTTACCACCATTGCCAACACAAAGAAGAAGATAAACCAGGGAATACTGATCTTCTGTCCTTTACTTTTAAAGATAAATGAAGTGGCAAAAGCCATAGGAATTATCCAGAGAGCGCGAGTCAGTTTGATAGTAGTAGCTACTTTCAAGGCTTCCTCTCCATAAGCAGCGCCTGCACCAACAACCGAACTTGTATCGTGAATAGCAATTGCCGCCCAAGTTCCGAACTGTTGCTGATCCATACTCAAAGCATGACCAATCATCGGGAAAATAAAAAGTGCAATCGCATTCAAAATAAAAATAGTACCCAGTGCAACAGACATTTCACTATCTTTCGCCCTCAACACCGGTCCTACGGCTGCAATGGCACTCCCACCGCAAATAGCAGTTCCTGAACTAATAAGATAGGCAGTGTTCCGGTCTATCTTAAACAACTTACGTCCGATGAACCAACCGATCACTAAAGTACCGATTACGGAAATAACTGTAAACTCCATACCTTCTTTACCGGAGGCTAGAGCCGAATGTAGATTCATTCCGAATCCCAGTCCGACAACAGAATATTGCAATAAATATTTAGATGTTTTCTTATTAAATTTCGGATGTGCCTGTCCGCAAGTCAACGCAAAAATAAGTCCAAGAAACAAAGCAACCGGAGGAGTCACCCATGCCGACCATGCCTCCAACCCCGGAATATAGTCTAAAAACAGAAAGAAAGTCAAAGTAGAAAGTAGTGCAACATAAATGGTTTTGTTGTTTCCCTGCAACGTTTTTGTAGCTGTTGAAATCATATATTTTATCTTTAATTGTTTTCGGGGTGCAAAGGTACAGGAAACAATCAAGACACACTAATAGTTTCTGATTATGTATTATAACTTTTAGTTATAGATAATCTGTTCAGAACTATCCTTACACAGTTATAATATCTTTTCCGAAAGGTGATAAAGCTAATGCCGCCAACTTAAAGTGCTGTAAACCAAAAGGAATACCAATAATAGTTATACACAACATCGCCCCAAAAAGCAAATGTGACAAACAAATCCAAATGCCACCCACGAATATCCATATCACGTTCATCAGTATATAAAGGCAACCACTAGAACGGCTTCCGTTTCTAACTTCCTTGCCAAAAGGCCATAAAGCAAGTCCTGCCAATTTTAATGTTTGCATCCCAAAAGGAATACCGATGATAGTAATCATCATTAATAAACTTGAGATAAGATATTCTACCGCCGTAAAAATTCCACCAAGCAACAGCCACAAAAGATTCATAAAACAGCCCATAATAGTAATATTTAATTATATATATAAATTCCTATCTCGTCCGTCTCATTCTAATAAGTAAAAGCACGTTTATAATCGCCTTGTCGGACATCAAGAAATCATTGTAAATTATAATTTTCTATATCCATTATCCATTGATTTTTAATTCTTTAAGTTTTCTATGAGTATCAGTCAAATAATCCAGAATAGAAATATTTCACCCATACTACATAAATATCTTGCGCCAAAAGGCAAGTATCAAGCAAATATCCGGGAGTAGACGCAAACTCTCTAAGTCCCCTATAATAAAACTGCTTATGCCGCTCGTCTATAATAAACGGAACTACGTCATGGCAAAGACACTCACGGAACATGATCAATCGTCCTACTCTACTATTTCCAGATATAAGCCCCCCTTTCGTTTAGCTTGCTTTTCTTCCAGAAGATATATGGTGATCTTATCCATTAAGTTCTTGTATTTGATGATATAAGAACAAAGATAAAAAAGAAATATGAGATTTTATACAGAGTATGAGCAAACTTACCCAGAATCTCTGGAATAAACGAATAAAATGGGAGAAATGGCATTGAATGGCTTATGAATAAAGCGTTTATGA
Source organism: uncultured Bacteroides sp. (assembly GCA_959606905.1). The sequence goes on from CAUHML010000007.1 coordinate 10,706, forward strand.
TGCCAAACGAAGCCAACGGAGAAAAAGGGAAAATGCAAAGAACCCCTGCTTGATGGAAATAAAGGGACTAATATGTAGGAGGCAATATAACCGTAGTTTATATGTTAAGTCGGTAGATGACATATCTTTCGCAACCGGCATCATTGTATTTTCTTTCCTTCATCCGCATTGTTGCACTCTAGTAAACAGATCGGTGCACTCGGGTAGATAGCCCTATTCACTCCAGTGCACAAGCCTGTTTACTGGAGTGCAACGATAGGAATTTCTTATTGAAAATCTATTGATTTCAGTAGGATATTCTTTGATTGTCAGTTAGTTATAATGAAGATGAACAATAGTTTTGCTACAGTTTATTAAGTGTTGATGATTGGATGATGAGAATAACGTTTGCAATAGTATGAGAAATACCAATGATAGTATGAGAAATGCGGTATTTTAAGCGTGTTTTCTTGAATAAATTATGAGAAATACATGTAAACATTTTAATTCTCATAATTTATATGATTAGTAATCAGAAGGATAACTTTTTATATGAGAATATGAGAAATGAAATTGAAAAATCTTTTCTGGTGCTACACATTACTAAAAAACAAGACCAACTTCCCGCCATTTTGTTGCATCGTAACGCATTGAAATGCTGGGAAGTTAATCTGTATGTAAAAGTAACGGAAAAGCCGATTACAGACTTTTACTATGATGTCCCGCAAACCGCATAAAGACTTGGGATAATCCCCCCTCCTGCCCTTGCAGTTGCACAAAGTTAAATTCACGCTGCATAGGCATTCCCTTTATCTCAATTACACGCAGATTACCTGCAACGAGTTCTTTATGTACGGAACGGATAGATACAATCCCCATACAATCAGTATGTTCGAGGAAAAGTTTAATGCTTTCCGTACTGCCGAGATACATCATTACATTTAAAGAAGACAGTTTCAGATTATGCTGCGACAAAGCACGTTCGAAGACATCCAGCGTCCCGGAACCTCTTTCGCGCAGAACTAATGGAATATTCGGTAAGTCTTCCGGAGTAATCTCATCCTGAATATCCAGCTTGGTATGCGCGTGCACCACTGCTACAAGTTCGTCCTGCAAGAATGAAGTATACTTTAAGTTAGGCAGACGAAAGATTCCTTCCACCAAGCCTAAATCTATCCGATGTTCCTGCAAGGCTGTTTCCACTCCCCGGGAATTTCCATTGATTAGAGAAAGATTGACCTGCGGAAACTTAGCTATGAAATTTCCCAATAAAGGAGGAAGGACATATTGGGCAATCGTTGTACTGGCACCCAGTCTCAATTCACCAATATACTCGTTATGCAACAAATGCATTTCATATTCCAGTTGCTTGTAATCATCCAGAATCTTCTCACTATGCTTCAACAGCAATTCCCCCGCATCGGTCAGCGAAATTTTACTTCCCTGACGCTCGAACAAACGAGCCTGATAATAAGTCTCTAACTCCTGGATATGCTTAGTGATAGCAGGCTGGCTTACAAACAGTTCTTGCGAAGCTTTCGTAAAACTCAGGTTCTTCGCTACACTTTGGAATACTTTTAAACGAAAATCAGACACAGGGCTAAATTTTAAGTATTAAATATATAGGTATAGTCAGCAAATATAGGAACTGATATTATTGTAGTTCGTCAGCTTTGATCCCCAATGCCTGCATCACAGGAAAAGCCAACATTTCCCATTTATACTTCACTGGAGCATCCGGTTCGTTCATGCGGAACTGAATCACTTCCTTATCTTTTATTTCATTCAGCGCATCAGCCACTTTCTTCCCGTATTCTTCATTAAAGGAAATCACAATCATTCTTTTCACATCAGCCGAATCGGCAACAATAGACAGCAAATCCAAGAATAAATCTTCCCTTGTCACCATTCCCTCCGAAGGGACACTGGCAAATGAATATTCTCCATAAGGGCTTTGAAAAGCAACCCCGTTCAGTTCTTTCTCCAGATCGGAAGGCCGGCAATGTACAAGCCGCCCAGACTCCTTATCGTAAACAAAAAGAAATTGGACTTCATTTTTCCCTTCCGTAATCCCGGCGTCCAAAGTAAGATAGGTAGTCAGTATCGAAAGGTCTATCTCTTGTAAAGAACGTTGCAAAGTATCTTCAAAGTATCCTTTCATATCTGTAATTACAAAGTTCAGAAAAGCTGCATCAATCAGCACTACTGTTTCAGACAGTTTTATTTGAGGTTTATCGTTCATATCTTATTTACAATAACATTACAGCCGATAAAGATACTACAATACTTTTATTTATCCTCCTCATTTCGCAGCAAATTCGTCAGTCATACACTGGAAAAAGAAGCCATTTTGTCCTGTAAGCTCCTTATAATCATGCTATTTTGTCACATTTTTCTACTTGGCAAATCTTTTGCGCCCTTTTAAGTGTTATTAGAAACATGAAAAAGAAAGGAGAACAACGATATGAACTTTAACAATTTTACAATCAAATCCCAAGAAGCGATACAGGAGGCTGTAAATCTGGTGAAAAGCCGGGGGCAACAAGCCATAGAACCCGTTCACATCATGCAGGGGGTGATGAAGGTAGGCGAAAACGTTACGAACTTCATCTTCCAAAAGTTAGGTATGAATGGACAGCAAGTAGCGGTTGTCGTTGACAAACAGATTGATTCGCTGCCTAAAGTTTCCGGTGGTGAGCCGTATCTGAGCCGTGAAGCAAATGATGTATTGCAGAAAGCAACCCAGTATTCAAAGGAAATGGGCGACGAGTTTGTTTCTTTGGAACATATACTGTTAGCGTTGCTCACTGTAAAAAGCACTGTATCCACCATTCTGAAAGATGCCGGAATGACGGAAAAGGAGTTGCGTAACGCTATCAGCGAATTAAGGAAAGGAGAAAAAGTAACGTCACAATCCAGTGAGGACACTTATCAATCATTGGAAAAATATGCCATTAACCTGAATGAAGCTGCTCGTAGCGGTAAACTCGATCCGGTAATCGGACGTGACGAAGAAATTCGACGGGTACTTCAGATATTAAGCCGGAGAACTAAGAACAATCCGATTCTGATTGGTGAACCGGGTACGGGTAAAACAGCTATTGTCGAAGGATTAGCGCATCGTATCCTACGGGGAGACGTACCCGAGAACCTGAAGAACAAACAGGTTTATTCGTTGGATATGGGTGCACTCGTTGCCGGTGCAAAGTACAAAGGTGAGTTTGAGGAACGTCTGAAATCGGTAGTCAATGAAGTGAAGAAGTCGGAAGGTGATATTATCTTATTTATTGATGAAATCCATACATTGGTAGGTGCTGGGAAAGGCGAAGGTGCCATGGACGCCGCAAATATTCTAAAACCGGCTCTGGCCCGTGGCGAACTGCGCTCTATCGGTGCAACCACCCTTGACGAATATCAGAAATACTTCGAAAAGGATAAAGCATTGGAACGCCGTTTCCAAATCGTACAAGTAGACGAACCGGATAATCTGAGCACGATTTCTATCCTCCGCGGACTGAAAGAACGTTACGAAAATCACCATCATGTGCGTATCAAAGACGACGCAATTATTGCAGCCGTGGAGCTAAGTAGCCGCTACATCACCGACCGTTTCTTGCCGGATAAGGCTATTGATCTTATGGACGAAGCTGCCGCCAAATTACGAATGGAAGTAGATTCCGTACCGGAAGAACTGGACGAGATCTCCCGTAAAATCAAGCAACTGGAGATTGAGCGCGAAGCTATCAAACGTGAAAACGACAAACCGAAACTGGAGATTATCGGTAAAGAACTCGCTGAATTGAAAGAATTGGAAAAATCTTTCAAAGCTAAATGGCAAAGCGAAAAGACGTTAATGGATAAGATTCAACAGAACAAAGTAGAGATAGAGAATCTGAAATTCGAAGCCGAGAAAGCTGAACGCGAAGGAGATTATGGCAAAGTAGCCGAAATCCGTTACGGAAAACTTCAGGCATTGGATAAAGAAATTGAGGATACTCAAAAGAAACTGCGCGATATGCAGGGAGACAAGGCAATGATAAAAGAGGAAGTAGATGCCGAAGATATTGCTGATGTTGTTTCTCGTTGGACAGGTATTCCGGTTAGCAAAATGCTGCAAAGCGAGAAAGATAAATTGTTGCATTTGGAAGAAGAACTTCACCAACGTGTAATCGGTCAAGATGAAGCAATTGAGGCAGTTGCCGATGCAGTGCGCCGTAGCCGGGCAGGACTACAAGATCCCAAACGTCCGATTGGTTCGTTTATCTTCCTCGGAACAACGGGGGTGGGTAAGACAGAATTGGCGAAAGCACTGGCAGAATTCCTATTTGATGATGAAACGATGATGACCCGTATAGACATGAGTGAGTATCAGGAAAAGCATAGTGTTTCACGTCTGGTCGGAGCACCTCCGGGATATGTAGGATATGACGAAGGTGGTCAGTTGACAGAAGCTATTCGGCGGAAACCTTACTCTGTTGTGTTGTTTGATGAAATAGAGAAAGCGCATCCGGATGTTTTTAATATTCTGTTGCAAGTATTGGACGACGGAAGATTGACAGACAATAAAGGAAGGGTAGTTAACTTCAAGAATACGATCATTATCATGACTTCAAATATGGGAAGTTCCTATATACAAAGTCAAATGGAGAAACTGAACGGTTCTAATAAGGAAGAGGTAATCGAAGAAACGAAGAAGGAAGTGATGAATATGTTGAAGAAAACGATTCGTCCGGAATTTCTGAATCGTATTGACGAAACAATTATGTTCTTGCCGCTGACAGAAAATGAAATCAGGCAAATTGTCCTCTTACAAATCAAGAGCGTACAGAAAATGCTTGCTGAAAACGGTGTGGAATTGGAAATGACAGATGCTGCATTAAACTTCTTGTCACAAGTAGGTTATGATCCTGAATTCGGAGCGCGTCCGGTGAAAAGAGCTATTCAACGCTATTTGCTGAACGACCTGTCTAAGAAACTGCTAGCTCAGGAAGTAGATCGAAGTAAAGCGATCATTGTCGATGCTGGCGGAGACGGATTAGTATTCAGAAATTAAACACAATACAAAAAATAAGAAGTCGGTAGGTTTGCCAAGAAACTTACCGACTTCTTTTTATATCCCTGTATAGATAATCCTCCGAACTTCAGACTGACAGTTCGGATGACTCATCACTAAAACATAAGTACCCTGTCTAGAAATTGTTATGGTAAGCAAAGGTAAAGCAAATTGGTGTTTTTCCCTTAATTCTCCTTGAGAATCATATAAAAATACCATTGTACCTGATAACAAATTAGTCAAGCATAACTCCCCTGATTCATTATCCAAACAGATATTCACTCCTTTATTCGTTATTGTCTCCATTCCCTATATAAAGCCTCCTGTTCCCTGGAAGGTGATTAATTATAAAAAAGCGTGAGAACTACACAATTTATCATACTTGAGGTCACTGGATAACTCAAGCATCGAATAATATCTTTAAACGCTTTTGTTGTCCATTTTCATTTTAACTGCCATAGACATCGTGAAAAATAGAGAACAGCGACAAAGATACATAAAAAGCACCATTATTTACAATATAAGTAGAAGATATTTATTTTAATAAAAGATTACCCAAATTATACTAATTTTTTTCTGAATTTACAAACATCTCTATAAAAAAAACATGATAACCACATTAAATGCGATTATCATGTTCTTTAGTCTCATTTAGACAAATGACATTAATTATTATTCTGCCACTGCCTCTTCTTCCCCAACTTCCGCTTCTGGTTTAAATTCAGTAAGTCCATTAGATATCAACGTATTATACCAGGAAATCAATTTCTTGATATCTCCTACATGCACACGATCACGATCGAAATTAGGCAACACTTCAGCCAAGTATTCACGGAGTTGTTCCGGACTAGCCTTCTTCGGATCAAGAGAAGCAATTGCCGAATTTTCTTTCTTTTTCATCGCTTCCAACACATCATACAAAGGAACTTCCGCATCATCTGTGTACATTGCGATATCTGCCAGAGAGATAATTTTTTCATTACCATAAGCGGGGAAACGCTTCTTATCAGCATTGATTGATTCAACAATCAACATATTTTTTCCTTGCGAAATAAGTTTGTACAATCCCGGTTTTCCGGAGATAGACAAGATAGTCTTCAACATAGTATATATTCTTTTATTTATTAATTATTTTTTAGCGTCGCAAAGGTAATGATTATTTTTAGATAGCAAAGAAATAAGCTCCAAAACCTGCGGAATTAACGGTGTTTCATTGTCATTTACTATCACAAAATCGGCTTGTTCCCGCTTGGCCTCATCACTCATCTGTGCCTCAATACGCTTCAAGACCAACTCCCTTGATGAACAGTCACGTTTCATAGCCCGCTCTACTCTCACTTCCAACGGTGCATAAACCATTACAAGGAAATCAACTTCTTCTCTAAAACCGGATTCAATAAGGATAGCGGATTCCATACCAACCAGTCCGTTATTCCCGAAACGGACTGTCCATTGCCGGAAATCATCTTTTACCCGTGGATGAATAATAGCATTCACTTCTTTCACGTGCTCCGGATACCCGAACATATACTCCGCCAATAAAGTCCGGTTCAGTTCTCCCCCCTGAAATACTTCCTGACCGACCAAAGCACAAAGTTCCCGGCGAATCACTGTATCGGTACAAGTAATACGTTTCGCTTCTGTATCCGATATATAAACAGGAATACCCATTATCTCCAGCAACCGGGAAACAACGCTTTTCCCGCTACCGATACCACCAGTTATACCAACCTTAATCAACATCGGAAAAAGAAGATACTTGTTCTATCAAAAAGTCTACTTGTTCGGGTACAATACGGATTTGATTTATCCCATTCGGAAATGATTTCAATTTAACCGTATATTTATCAGAACCAAGCTTCAACAGTTCTTCATAAGAGACATTTATCACAAAATCATCGGCTTTAATACTACGAAAACGCTTCAATCCTACCTGAAAAGTTATCTGAACTTTAGAAGGAAATGCACGTAGGGCCTTATCCGCCGGAAAATTAATTCCATGTAACGGTACTTCGACTGTTTTCTCCGTATAAATATCTACCGGAAATGTCGCCTCAACCGAACTTGGAACGAACTTTACTCCTCTTAACGGAGCCAGAGATATTCGTTGCCGAGTGGTATCCGAAATATTCTCCAGATTTATTTTTTGGGTATAAGCAGTAGTAATCGTATCCAAAATCCCTTCGGGCGCATACACCAACACAGAATCCGGATTACAAATTGTATCCGAAACATAATATTGAAGCCCGGCAGTTACCTTCCCCTGAAGACGGACGGGTACTAACTTGGATTTTCCCTCGGAATAGATGTATTCTAATGTATCCGGCTTTATCGAGAGTATTTTAGAAGAGACATTCAACTGACTTAGTATCTTTTTCTCAAAATCGGATGCATAAATCTTCACATGATTATTTTTCCCTTTATAATCGAGAAAACTTAAATTGACTGGAAAAAAACTTTTTCCCAACATATAATTAAGCAGCACAGTCCCCTTATCCTTCACCCGAACCCGAAGTTCAGAAGGAGGTTCCGAAGTCAGCACTACATTATTGGGAAGGTCTTTTACCCGTACCGGAATAGAAAATTCCGCTTCATAATCATTATTTAACGTTTGGAGTAACCAGAATCCACCGGCTATCAGAAAAAAAAACAAAAAAATTAAGAACTCCCTGCTCTTATCGCTAAGCAGGAAGTCCTTAATTTTCTTGGATAGTTTTAAATATGTGTACCTTATTTTCCTACGATCAAGCATAGGCATTGTTTACCATTTACTTAGATTGATTACTAGCAGCCGAAGCGTCAGCGAAAATAGAGTTTTTATCTATCTTTATCTTTACGTTAGAAGCAATTTCAAGTACGATATAATCGTCAGTAATCTCCTTGATTGTTCCGTGGATACCACCAGCAGTAATAACCGATTGATTAACCTGAAGAGATTTACGGAAATTTGCTATTTCTTTCTGCTTCTTATTTTGAGGACGGATCATAAAGAAATACATGATAACAAACATTGCTATCAGCATGATCCACATCATACTTCCACCTCCGGCAGCACCAGCAGGAGCTTGCAATAATACAGTCAATACATTCATAAAAAATCAGTTTTAGTTTCTACTATATGGACAAAGGTATTAGTTTTTAGTCAACTTACCTTCTTTTTTCAATTGATTAACTATTCCATCTAATGTTCCGTTAATAAAGCTACCGCTTTTGGATGTGCTATACAACTTCGCAATTTCCACATACTCATTTAACGAAACACTGACCGGAATGTTCGGGAAACTTAAAATTTCGGCTAAAGCAGTTTGCATAATGATGACATCCATAAATGCAATACGATCCAGTTCCCAGTTCTTTGTATTTTCGCTAACAAGATGGCGATAATAGTCGGAATTTAAAATAGTACGGCGGAACAGACGGCGTGCGAATTCCTGGTCTTCGTCATCCTTAAATTCAGGAAGTAATTCCTGATTGGCACCCTTCTTTTCATCGAAACGCTTAATGGTCTTCAATACGAATGTATCTACAATTTCCTTATCATCGTTCCAATACAGACTCTGGTCCTCCAATACCTGGTCGAGAGAATCATTATTAAAGATATATGTCTTATAGATTTTTCTCCATAATTCGCGATCAGCTTCATATGAGTTATCATCAGAGGCCATATAATCCTTATATATATCAGTTTCTACAATCTTCTCATATAGTTCCTTCACGAAGTCCTGATCGTTTGCCCAAGTCCTTTTTTGATTGGCAATAAACTCGGACAGCTGCTTATTGACTTCCAATTGGGCAATAAACTTATTTTCCACAAACTTTTTGTTGGGATACAATTCTTCTTTCGTGGGTGCCAATTTAGCTTTTGCCGCATCAATACGCTTTTGCGCATACTCTGTCAATGCTATCATCAGCATTAGCAAATAGTTGTAAAGGTCATACGCCTTTGAAAGACTAAAGAATAACTCTTTCTCCGCTGAGTCTAGATTTTTGCTGCCATTCTGATAATAGGCATATACTATCTGTATAATCTTAAGACGAATAAGAACTCTGTTGATCATAATTCAAATTAATACTGTTGTTATCGAACTGCAAAAGTAGATATTTTTAATGAGTTTCCACTAATAAATCACATTTTTTAATGCAGTATTTGATTCTCTGCGCTTTTTCTTTTGACAGTTTAAAAAAAATATCCAATTTTGAGGCCGATTATAAACGGACCGAAAGATATGGAAGATTTAAAAAAGAAAATGAGCGCAGACATGAATGATAAGGAGATCGTATTCTCCAAGTCCATTAAAGCAGGTAAACGCATCTATTACCTCGATGTAAAAAAGAACCGTAAAGATGAAATGTTCCTTGCTATTACAGAGAGCAAAAAGGTGATAATGGGAGAAGGCGATGATTCTCAGGTGAGTTTCGAAAAACACAAGATTTTCTTATATAGAGAAGATTTTCAGAAATTCATGGCAGGATTGACAGAAGCTATCGATTTCATTGATCGCAATGACATGAACGACTATATCAGCCGTTTAACCCAGGAAGCAGATATGGAAAAAGAGCAAGCTGCTATTGAAGAAGAAGCAAAAGAGGAAAAATTGGGGAGGGAAATCAAGATTGACATTGATTTTTAAGAAGAAAGCTCTTTGATATATCAAAAAAAGACCGTACCTTTGCACCGCTTTTTTGCGACATCGTGTGATAATCCACATCGTGTAATGGTGAATTAAGCAAACTAACTTAATTTAGAGTAACACAATTTTTTAAAGAAATGAAATCAATTGAAGTAAAAGGAACTGCAAGAACAATTGCAGAACGCTCTTCAGAACAAGCAAGAGCTTTGAAAGAAATTCGTAAAAACGGTGGTGTACCTTGCGTACTTTACGGAGGTAATGAAGTAGTTCACTTTACAGTGCCTAACGAAGGTCTTCGTAATTTGGTTTATACTCCGCATATCTATGTAGTAGACTTGATTATCGACGGCAAAAAAGTAAACGCTATCCTGAAAGATATTCAATTCCATCCTGTAAAAGATACTATCCTACACGTAGACTTCTATCAGATCGATGAAGCTAAACCTATCGTAATGGAAGTTCCTGTACAGTTGGAAGGTCTTGCAGAAGGTGTGAAAGCCGGTGGTAAGTTGGCTTTACAGATGCGTAAGATTAAAGTGAAAGCTTTGTATAACGTTATTCCTGAAAAACTGACAGTGAACGTTTCTCACCTCGGTTTAGGTAAGACTGTAAAAGTTGGCGAATTGAGCTTTGAAGGCCTTGAATTGATGAGTGCTAAAGAAGCTGTGGTATGTGCCGTTAAGTTGACTCGTGCAGCAAGAGGTGCAGCAGCTGCAGCCGGCAAGTAATTTGAGACTATTCCTGTAAAGAGATTTACTTTAAACGCAGATTAATGCAGATGAAAGCAGATGTTAAGTCTGTACTAGTTTGTATTAATCTGCGTTTCTTTTTCTATATTAATGAACTGTTTTACGGATAAGTAATGATAAAATATTTAATTGTCGGACTGGGAAACATTGGCCCTGAATATCATGAAACCCGGCACAATATCGGATTTATGACGGTAGAAGCATTGGCAAGAATCAATAATGCTCCTCCTTTTATTGACGGACGTTACGGATTCACAACCAGCTTTTCAGTCAAAGGGCGCCAGTTAATCCTGCTGAAACCTTCCACCTTCATGAACCTAAGCGGTTTTGCTGTCCGCTACTGGATGCAAAAAGAAAACATCCCATTAGAAAATGTGCTGATAGTGGTAGATGACTTGGCACTCCCTTTCGGTACTTTACGTTTAAAAGGAAAAGGGAGTGACGCTGGACATAATGGATTGAAGCATATTGCCTCAACCTTAGGAACACAAAATTATGCCCGTCTGCGATTTGGTATCGGTAATGATTTCCCACGTGGCGGGCAGATTGATTATGTACTGGGACATTTCACAGATGAAGACTGGAAGACAATGGAGGAAAGGCTGGCAACGGCAGGTGAGATTATTAAAAGTTTCTGTCTTGCCGGAATTGATATCACTATGAACCAGTTCAATAAAAAATAAAGATAATAACTAAAATGGCTGAAGCAAGAATAGACAAATGGATGTGGGCTGTACGTATCTTCAAAACACGTACGATAGCAGCAGAAGCTTGTAAAAAAGGCCGTGTCACCATAAATGGAGCACTCGTCAAGGCCGCACGTATGGTAAAGCCGGGAGATGTAATTCAGGTTAAAAAGCCGCCTATCACATATTCATTCAAAGTGCTGCAAGCAATTGAAAAACGTATAGGAGCCAAACTCGTCCCCGAAATGATGGAGAACGTCACAACTCCTGACCAATATGAACTATTGGAAATGAGTAAGATCAGCGGCTTCATTGACCGAGCACGAGGAACCGGACGTCCTACCAAAAAAGATCGACGAAATCTGGAAGAGTTTACAACACCAGAATTTATGGACGACTTTGATTTTGAATTTGATTTCGATAGCGAAGACTAACCGAATTAACGCCTAAGCAAGGTTTCCTTTGTTACATATTGTCATTTTAGGCACGAATTACAGAATGCTCGTTTTATAAAAAAACGGTCACACAAAACAACAGGATAATCCGTGCCTGAAATTACTACTTACAGATTTGCCCTTACTGCATCAATCAATTCCTGATACTCAGCATCCGTCAAATAAACCTTTCCCGGATTCATCTGGAATATACCACCATAGTCAGGACCATCCACATATTTCGGAGCCAAATGAAAATGTAAATGAGATAATTTATCCGAATAAGCACCATAATTTATCTTTTCCGGTTGAAATGCTTTCTGCATGGCGCGGGTAACTCGTGTCACATCTGCCATAAAAGCATTACGATCTTCATCGCTCAATTCATTCAAATCGTTTGCGTGATCCTTGTAGGCAACAAGGCAACGTCCTCGATAAGTTTGTTCCTTAAACAGGAATACACGTGATACACTCAACTGCGCAATCTCAATCATCAGATTATGCAGCGTTTCATTGTTCTGACAATACAGACATTCTTTAGGATCGCTTTTCATGATACAATTATTTTATATTTTAACGAAACAAAAATAGGTGTTCTATTTTTATCCGACCTGTACTTTTTCGCTTTTTTGATCGATTAATTGGTATACATCCTCTTTCTCACCTACCACCCACACTACATCTCCTTCTACAAGCGGCACATTTACATCCGGTACCATCAACGCACCGTCCTCATTTTCAATGCCCGCTATCATACAGTGATACTTATCACGAATACCCGATTCACGAATTGTCTTACCTAGAAAGACAGAATCTGCATCTATGATAAACTGCCTCAAAGCCATTTCACTCTTTTCATATACATCCCAGTCGATCTTTGCGCCATTTTGCATAGCCTCATTAAAAACACTCAATTGCTCATCCGTTCCTATCACTTGTATCTTATCCATTGGGAACAAACGGACGGAGCCTCCGGGAATGTTAATCCTTCTCTTTCCACGAAGAATAGAAGCTACATGTACACCGAACTTCTTTCCCAAATTCAGTTCCAGCAATGTTTTACCAGCCCAAGAAGATTCTCCGGGAATTTCCATATCGGCAAGATGTAAATCATGAGACAACAAACGTCCGGCATATTCCGGTTTCTTTTCTCCCAGATATTCTGCACGCACATCTCTTGAACGAAGATTCTGAAAGAAACGTCGCTCAATTAATATTGACTGTTTTTTCAAACGGCGTGACCATACCATAAGCAACACGACAAGCACAGCAACCCCTATTATTAAGCCGATAGATGCTTTGAACAATCCCGATATTACAAAAATAACGAACAGTGCCGCTATCATAATCCGGATAACGATAGTAGAAACTAAGGGAGCACGATTCGTACGGCTATCATGCCACAAAGTCACAAACTCGACCGAATGATTTTTCTTCACCATAATAGCACGCAAAAAAGGAGCAATACATAGAATAACAAAGACCGCTCCCAACAGTGACGCCCAGAAATGGGGTAAGTTCTCCTTAAAGAACGGTACCACAAAGCGGAAAGAAAGAGCAATGATAGATATGCTGACTATCGAATAAACAACTGTAATACGCACCATTGCTATCAATAACTTTTTCCACAGATTTTCGTGATTGAGTGCGGTTTGCGATCCGGAAGAATAACGCATCAAGAACTTTCTCCAGGATTCCGGCAAGTGAGCATCAACAAAAGTGGAAGCGGGTTCCGCCAGACGAATCATATAGGGAGTTAGAAAAGTGGTAATAACGGAAACTGCCACCACTATCGGATACAGGAAATCACTCGTCACATGCAAAGATACTCCCAACGAGGCTATAATAAATGCAAACTCACCGATTTGTGTCAAACTAAAGCCACATTGCATAGCTGTTTTCAAGGGCTTTCCGGAAAGAATTACTCCAAATGTTCCGAAAATTGCCTGTCCCAAAATTACTGCCAGAGTAATTACTATGATAGGTATGGCATACTCCACAATCATTGCCGGATCTACCATCATACCCACCGATACGAAAAAGATAGCTCCGAAAAGATCTTTGACCGGTTTCACTAATCGATCTATGGATTCCGCTTCGATGGTCTCGGCTAAGATAGACCCCATAATGAACGCACCGAATGCGGCGGAGAATCCCGTATTGGCAGCCATTACCACCATACCGAAACATAATGCCAGGGATACGATAAGTAAAGTCTCCTCTCCCATTAGTTTCCTGCAACGTTTCAGAAATTCAGGAATTAAATAAATACCCACTACAAACCATAAAATAAGGAAGAACAATAACTTTCCGATACTTTCCAACATCTCCGTACCTTCAAAATTATGACTTACTGCCATAGTGGAAAGCATCACCATTAAAACGATAGCCAATATATCTTCCAGAATCAAGATACTTAACACAAGCCCTGTGAACTGTTTTTTTCTCAATCCCAGATCATCAAATGCTTTATAAATAATAGTAGTAGAGGACATTGCAATCATACCGCCCAGGAACAGACTATCCATTCGGTGCCATCCGAAACTCATACCGACTCCTATCCCCAACAAAATCATACAAAAGATAATGGTACAAGCAGCTATGATAGCGGAACCACCCACTTTTACAATCTTTTTAAAACTAAATTCAAGCCCGAGAGCGAACAATAAAAAGATAACACCGATATCCGCCCATGTCTTAATGTTGGCACTATCCATTACTGAAGGCGTAAACGGCATATGAGGACTTGCCAAAAATCCGGCAACGACATACCCCAGCACTAGAGGCTGCTTCAACTTCTTGAATAACAGAGTCATGATACCGGCACAGATCAATATCAGTGCGAGATCAGCTATAAGAGTAGGTAATTGAGACATTAGTTCATCGTATTTGATGACAAAATTATAATATTTCTATGGCATAAACAACATATTAACGGATATGTTTCATAGTAACCGTCATAAAATCAATTAGCCCCGGAAAACGTTGACATATTTCCGAGGCTAACCTATAAAATAGAGTTTAATCTTTATTTTCTAAAAGGTGGTTTCACCACTACTGCTTTCAGTTTACGTCCGCGCATATCAATGCAAATTTCAGTACCGATTTTACTATATTCCGGTTTCACATATCCCATACCAATACCAATTTTACGGGTAGGCGACATAGTACCGGATGTAACCACTCCAATCTTCTCTCCTTCCTGATTCACTAGTTCATAACCGTGACGAGGAATCCCCCGGTCAATCATTTCAAAGCCGACTAATTTACGAGTTGTTCCTTCCGCTTTCTGCTTCTCTAACATAGAACGGTTGATAAAGTTTTTGCCTTCTACAAATTTCGTGATCCAGCCCAAACCGGCTTCTATAGGTGAAGTCGTATCATCCAAATCATTGCCATAGAGACAGAAGCCCATTTCCAGTCGGAGTGTATCACGCGCTCCCAACCCCACCGGTTTAATACCAAATTCTTCACCAGCTTCGAAAATAGCTGTCCAAATTGTATCGGCTGCACTCGGATAGAAATAGAGTTCAAAACCTCCTGCACCCGTATAACCTGTATTAGAGATTATCACATTGTCCTCGCCTGCAAACTTTCCAACTTTAAAAGTATAATATGGAATAGATGATAAATCAACATCCGTCAGTTTTTGCAAAGCAAGAATTGCTTTCGGACCTTGCACAGCAAGCTGACCTATATTATCAGAGGAATTTTCCAACTCCGCCCCCTCTGTATTATGAGACACACACCAATCCCAATCTTTATCCATATTGGCAGCATTAACCACCAACAAATATTTTTCCGGTTCATAATGATAAACCAGTAAATCGTCTACAATACCACCATCTTCATTAGGGAAGCAGGTATATTGTATCTTACCGGGAGTTAATGCCGCCACATTATTGGAAGTCACTTTCTGTAGAAAAGCCAATGCATTCGGACCTTTCACCCAAAATTCTCCCATGTGGGATACATCAAACACACCGACTGAATTGCAAACAGTCAGATGTTCATCAAT
Source organism: uncultured Bacteroides sp. (assembly GCA_959606905.1). Next base: position 26,256 of record CAUHML010000007.1, read on the forward strand.
GATGCCGGAGTATTCTATCGGCATATTATAACCGGCAAACTCGTGCATTTTAGCACCTAGTGCTATATGTTTCTCTGTAAACGGAGTGGTTTTCATGAATCTCAGTTTTTAAGTATTAAGTATTAAGTTTATATATCAGGTATATCCGTAATTGAAAATCATCTGGAAGCTACCAGCTCGGCGATCTTCACAATAACGTTCATCGCCTTTTCCATATTCTGAATAGGAACAAACTCATAACGTCCGTGAAAATTCAGACCACCGGCAAAGATATTCGGACATGGCAGACCTTTGAAAGAAAGCTGCGCACCGTCCGTACCTCCACGAATTGGCTTCACATTCGGTTTCACGCCTACGGCTTCCATAGCAGCAAAAGCGATGTCAATAATGTGCATTACCGGTTCTATCTTTTCACGCATATTATAATATTGGTCGCGCAATTCAAGAGTTACAGTGCCTTCACCATATTCGGTATTCATCCGGGCAACCAGGCGTTCTATCTCTTTCTTACGTTCTTCGAATTTAGCCCGGTCATGGTCACGAATAATATAAGAAACAGTGCATTGCTCCACTTCGCCCTGAATACCGATCAAATGATAGAATCCCTCGTAGCCTGTCGTATGTTCCGGTCTTTCTATAGAAGGCAACAGAGTAATAAACTGATTGGCAAGATAGATCGAGTTAATCATCTTATTTTTGGCGTACCCCGGATGTACATTGCGTCCCTTAAAAAGAATCTTGGCAGCAGCAGCATTAAAGTTTTCAAACTCTAGCTCTCCTACTTCACCTCCGTCCATTGTATATCCCCATTCACAACCGAACTTCTCCACATCAAATTTATGAGCGCCTTCACCAATTTCTTCGTCCGGATTAAAGCCGATGCGAATCTTCCCGTGTTTGATCTCAGGATGTTCTTTCAAGTAAACAACAGCCGATACTATTTCGGCGATCCCAGCTTTATCATCTGCACCCAACAATGTTTTTCCGTTGGTAACAATCAGGTCCTCTCCTTTATGATCAAGCAATTCGGGAAATTGAACGGGAGAAAGAATTATATTATCTTCGGCACAAAGCATGATATCCGAACCATCGTACTTTTCTACAATACGCGGAGTCACATCTTTACCACTCATATCAGGACTTGTATCCATGTGGGCAATAAATCCGATTGTGGGTACATCCTTATCTATATTGGCAGGAAGCGTGGCAAAAAGATAGCCATGCTCGTCCAGAGTAATATCCTCCAGGCCTAAAGATTCCAACTCTGTTTTCAAATATTCAGCAAATACCATTTGCTTCGGAGTACTGGGGGTAATCCCTGTCGATTCATCAGATTGTGTATCGAAGCTTACGTACTTTAAGAATCTGTCTACTAAAGTCATGTTATTTAATTACAAGTTATTAATTACAATTTGATAGTTTATAGTGCCGTAAAGGTAAAAAAAGAGCCGTGAATTACAAAGCAATTCACGGCTCTTTTTTATTGTATAATATCTTTTAAAAGTGGCTACTACCATCAAAGCAGTGTGTACACACTTTACATTTCGGCAATCCGATAGCTTCAATCAATGTTTCGAGAGTATTAAATTTCAAAGAAGTCAGACCGAAGCGTTCGGCAATAATGCTAACCATCTTCTCATATTCAGGAGAGCCGGTGGTAGCATATTTCTCCAGATTCTTATCTTCGTCACCTTCCAATTCCTTTATAATACGGCGGGTAATCAACTCCAACGCATTCTTGGAAGCTGAGAATCCGACAAACGGACAAGCATAAATCAACGGAGGACAAGCAATACGCATATGTACCTCTTTTGCTCCATAATCATACAGAATCTTCACATTATCACGTAACTGAGTTCCACGAACGATTGAATCGTCACAAAACAACAAACGTTTGCCTTGGAGCATGGCACGATTCGGAATCAGTTTCATCTTCGCTACAAGAGAACGCATCTCCTGATTGCTCGGTGTAAAACTACGAGGCCATGTCGGTGTATATTTCGAAATAGCCCGATGATAAGGGACTCCCTTGCCTTCTGCATATCCTAATGCCATGCCGACTCCCGAATCAGGAATGCCACAAGCACAGTCTACTTCCGATTTATCCATTTGTCCCATTTTCAAGCCACTCGTGAAACGTACTTCCTCAACATTCTTCCCTTCATAACAGGAAGTCGGGAAACCATAATACACCCACAAGAACGAACAAATCTGCATACCTTCACCCGGCTTACGTAGTTGTACAACATGATCGCTGTACAGACGTACAATTTCGCCCGGACCCAGATATCGGTCAATCTCATAATCCAGATTCGGAAAACTGGATGATTCACTGGTTGCAGCATACGCACCCTCTTTCTTTCCGATCACTACGGGAGTACGTCCCCACTGGTCACGGGCAGCAATAATACTTCCGTCTTCCGTCAACAGAAGCATGGAACAAGAACCTTTGATATGCTTGAATACATTTTCGATACCCTCGACAAAAGTTTTGCCTTGTATGATAAGTAATGCAATAAGTTCCGTCTGATTGGTGTTGCTTGAACTAAGTTCGGCGAAATGCATATTCTGCGAGAGAAGCTCATCTTCCAATTCTTTAATATTGGTGATTTTTGCGACAGTAACAATGGCAAAGCGTCCGAGGTGAGAATTAATAATAATAGGCTGTGCGTCTGTATCACTAATAATACCGATTCCGGCATTTCCTTTGAACTTATCCAGTTCATCTTCAAATTTAGTACGGAAATAAGTACTTTCCAGGTTGTGGATTGATCGGATGAAACCTCGCTCTTCACTATAGGTAGCAAGTCCACCCCGTTTCGTCCCCAAATGTGAATTATAATCTGTACCGTAGAATAAATCAGTCACGCAGCTCACTTGTGAGACTGTTCCGAAAAAACCTCCCATGTCGTTCTCTTTATTGATGATGTTTTAAAAAAAGATGTGCAAAAGTACAAAAAAGAATCCGTCTAATAAAAAAAGAACTCCGCAAAGTTTTAGTTTTCTTTGCGGAGCAACAACTAATATTTATTAAAATATGGAGATTAAAAAAACAATCTTTTTCACCTGAATGTTTTAAATCACTATTTTGTTACTTTCTTATCAACCGATGTACTGCAATAATGTTCTCCATAATATATATCCAATCACATAAAACACTAATTACAAAACGAATAATGAAAGTAAAGAGAAAAAAGCACAGTAGCTATGCCGAATAAAACAGATTGACTATACACGTATATTACACATTCTTCCTATATTTGCACACAATTATTTTATTTTTCCAAAGAGTTACACCAACTCTGATACAAATATCTAAAACCAAATGAGTAAAGAAATTATCTATATTTTTCTTGGTGGCGGCACCGGTAGCGCATTGCGTTATTGCATACAGCTACTTATGCACGAACGGATTGTTCCCTACAATTTTCCGTGGGCTACTTTCACGGTCAATATCTTCGGTAGTTTTCTCATCGGACTATTTTACGCTCTTTCCGAACGGTTCCACTTTCCTTTCGAAGTTCGCCTTTTTCTAACAACAGGATTATGCGGAGGATTTACCACCTTCTCTACTTTCTCCAGTGACGGCATAGGGCTGTTAAAAGGAGAATTTTACGGTACATTCATTACCTACACCCTATTAAGTATAGCAATAGGACTGACAGCTGTAGTGGCAGGCGGTTATTTAGGAAAACAATTATAAAAAAGGAACCTTTGCAACATGACAAAAAGAAATACAGCTAAACCCGTCCGTGTAGTTTCTCCGATAATGGAAGAACAAGAAACCAGTGCAAGCACTTTACAAGAATGGCTTGACAAGGAAGAAACAGTCTCCGATCTTTTATTTAACAAAGGAAAAGAAGAAGGAATCAACAAGTCCTATAAAAGTTTCAAGAACTGTACTTTCCAAAATCAGATATTCAGCGAATGCAAATTCCATTCATCCCAACTGACAGATGTCCGGTTCGAGAACTGCGACCTATCCAATATTTCTTTTGCAGAAAGCTCTTTGTACCGAGTAGAATTTATTTTCTGTAAGTTGCTGGGAACTAATTTTTCGGAAACCACTTTGAATCATATTCTGCTACACGAGTGCAATGCCGGATACATCAATCTGGCAATGAGTAAAATGAACCAGGTACGTTTTGCGCACTGCCTGTTCAGAAACGGGAGTTTCAATGACTGCCGCTTTTCTTCCGTCGCTTTTGATAGTTGCGATTTGGTGGAAGCCGACTTCTCACACGCCCCACTCCGGGGAATAGACCTACGCACCTCCCGCATCAGCAGTATAACACTTAATACCAGTGACCTAAAAGGAGCTATTATCACGTCCTTACAAGCTATGGATTTACTTCCTTTGCTGGGTGTTATTATCGAAGACTAAAATCCTTCAAATTTCATTCGCCTGCATTCAAACAAAAAACATCGTCCCGTTGTTATATTATAAGATCGGACTAACGACATATAGGGAATAGGGCCAAAAAGAATACCTATTTATAGTGATTTCTCACTCTCTGTCAAGTCCGTACTTTTGCAGAAATCTTATTCAAAAACAATAGAAACGATGAAAATTGAAAAAATTGTAGCTCGAGAAATTCTCGATTCAAGAGGTAACCCCACAGTAGAAGTTGACGTAGTATTGGAATCAGGCATTATGGGACGCGCATCCGTGCCGTCGGGTGCTTCCACAGGTGAACACGAAGCATTGGAACTTCGTGACGGTGACAAACAACGTTACGGTGGAAAAGGAGTACAAAAAGCGGTTGACAATGTAAATAAAATCATCGCTCCGAAACTAATCGGTATGTCTTCACTCAACCAGAGAGGAATCGACTACGCAATGTTGGCATTGGACGGTACCAAGACTAAATCTAATTTAGGTGCCAACGCTATCCTCGGTGTGTCTCTTGCCGTAGCCAAAGCTGCCGCTAGTTATCTCGACCTTCCTCTATACCGTTATATCGGCGGAACAAATACTTACGTAATGCCTGTACCGATGATGAATATCATCAACGGCGGTTCACATAGCGATGCTCCTATCGCATTCCAGGAATTTATGATTCGTCCCGTAGGCGCTCCTTCTTTCAGAGAAGGATTAAGAATGGGTGCCGAAGTATTCCATGCATTGAAGAAAGTATTAAAAGACCGCGGTCTTAGCACTGCCGTAGGCGACGAAGGTGGTTTCGCCCCCAACTTGGAAGGTACGGAAGATGCTCTGAATTCAATTCTAGCCGCTATAAAAGCTGCAGGATACGAACCGGGCAAAGACGTTATGATTGGTATGGACTGTGCTTCTTCCGAATTTTATCATGACGGCATCTATGATTACACCAAGTTTGAAGGTGCAAAAGGCAAAAAGCGTACTGCTGAAGAACAGATCGACTACTTGGAAGAACTGATCAATAAATATCCTATCGACTCTATTGAAGACGGTATGAGTGAGAACGACTGGAACGGCTGGAAGAAACTTACCGAACGTATCGGCAACCGTTGCCAACTAGTAGGTGACGACTTGTTTGTAACGAATGTCGACTTCCTAGCAATGGGTATTGAAAAAGGCTGCGCCAACTCTATCCTGATTAAAGTAAACCAAATCGGTTCGCTAACGGAAACATTGAACGCTATCGAAATGGCTCACCGCCACGGATATACAACTGTTACTTCTCACCGTTCCGGTGAAACAGAAGACGCTACGATCGCCGACATCGCAGTAGCTACTAACAGCGGACAAATCAAGACCGGTTCTTTGAGCCGCTCAGACCGTATGGCTAAATACAATCAGTTGCTTCGTATCGAAGAAGAATTGGGTGACTTGGCCGTATATGGATATAAGAGAATCAAGTAAGCATACTTTTTACTTTATAAGTAAAAGAGGATAGGTTTTAAAAAGCCTATCCTCTTTTTTTATATATTTGATGATTCGCAAACGACCAGAAACATTTTCATGCGTATCATATAATAAACAAGAATGAATAAACAATGATAAATCAGGAAAAGACACTGGAACTGGTAGACCGGAGCCAACGGAAAGACACAGCAGCATTTGCCCAGTTGGTCACCGAATTTCAGCCAATGGTATTCAGGCTTGCCTTCCGGTTGCTTTGTGACGAAGACGAAGCCAGGGACATAACACAGGAGACATTTGTAAAAGTCTGGTTATCCTTGAAAACATATAATCGGAAGAATCGCTTTTCTACCTGGCTTTATAAAATCACCTGCAACGCGTGTTATGACCGTTTACGTTCACTTCGCCATTCGTCTTTGAACAACGAGTTCGCCTTTTCTGATTCTATCAACCTCGCATCGGACGACAATATTGAAATATCTCTATCCAACAGGCAACTGAAAGAATTGATATTGCGCTATACCAACGAACTTCCTCCCCAGCAGAAACTTGTTTTCATGCTGCGTGATGTAGAAGAACTGGAAGTCATAGAAGTGCAAACTATCACAGGCCTATCACCTGAGAAGATAAAAAGCACTCTATATCTTGCCCGAAAGAATATACGTAATAAAATGAATCAAATAGACCCCGACTTATGAAACAAGAAGATAAAAAGTACGAAGAATGGTTGACGGAAATCAAAAACAGACAACCCATATTAGAAAATCCAGAAGAACTAACAGCGGCTATTCTGAATAAGATAACCGATAACGCTCCTAAAAAGAAAAAGATAAGATATCTCGTTGGTGCTTGGATATCAGGAACCGCAGCAACGTTATTGCTCTTTTTATTTATAAACGATGCTTGTTTTCCTCCCTCCCTTTCCGAAGCAGAAACGCAAAATGGATATGTCTATCAGCCAAACGGCACTTCATTTCCCTTACCGGAGAACTGGGAAGAAATGCAACTCTTGGAGAAAAGTACCTACCTATCCTCTCAATACACGCAGCACCGGAAGCTCCGGCAGACGCGAATACTTCAAATTATAAAAGAAAACCAATTAAGATAAACAGAGTATGAAAACTAATCATTCAATCGCAACATTACTACTGTTACTGTCACTGGGTATGACTTCGTGCAGTACTTATTATAGAATGACTTCACGGATAGACACCAATGGAAGTATGCATAGAGAGGTCTATGCACGAGGTGATTCCGCTTTCATTGCAGGAGATAAGACACATAACCCATTTCTGTTTCAATTAGATACCGATTGGCAGATAGTAAATCTGGACTCCACCCTCAAATTTAATTTCTGGGGAGAAGAAGAAAAACTGAATGTAAAAGCCTGCCGGAATATTCCCCTGATAAATGGAGAATATTTCTCTATCTCCAATGGAAAAGAACAGATGAGCTCTTTGGCAATACCTACGGAGCAGTTAAAGAAACGTTTTAAATGGTTTTATACCTATTATATATATACCGCTACTTATAAAGAACTTCCGGACAAAGGACCGGTCCCTCTTGACAAATATCTGAATAAAGAAGAACAAATAATCTGGTTTCGTGGAGACAACGCTGCCTTTAGCGGTATGAACGGTATCGAACAAAACGACAAACTAGATAAACTCGAAGCTAAATTCGGAGAATGGTACAATCGCAGCCAATACGAAATTATTTGGGAAGTCATTCGCCAATTTACCTCACAAAAAGGTGACACGGTTTACGTAAACCGCCTGAACGAACTCAAAGAAACAGTCTATACCAATCACCTGTCAGGGAAAGACAGTTGTGGAGACGCAGGAATAGATGATGTCTGTGCGCTTTTTGATAAAGTCGGTCAAACAAACTATTACTCGGAACTTTATAAAGCCCATGCAAAGGCAATGGACAATATGTGCGAACAGAAAATCAAGATTGCTGAAGTATTCTATCATGCTATACAATTTGAGTTGACAATGCCCGGCACACTTCTTTCTTCCAACGCCAGTCTTTCAACCAATAATATAATGGTATGGAAAATAGACGGTCTCCGCCTTCTGACTGGAAATTATGTACTTACCGCAGAATCACGAGTTATCAACTATTGGGCATTCGGGCTTACCTTACTAATCATTCTGGCAACTTTGGGAATCTTTATAAAATTATACAGGAACAGATAACAAAAAAAGCATTCAGACAACTACCTGAATGCTTTTTTATCCGGATTGGCATCCTTCTTTTGAGCCTCTTGTCGGATTCGAACCAACGACCCCGAGATTACAAATCACGTGCTCTGGCCAACTGAGCTAAAGAGGCGGGTGGGTAAGCTTACTATATCGCGCCGCTACAACCAACTACCTTTGCTGCGATCAAGCCCTGGAGGATTCGAAGGGAGCTGGCCGTATAGGACTTACCCGTTTTGCGGTTGCAAAGGTAGACATTTTTATTGATTCTGCAATAGGTGCAAGAAACTTTTTTCACCAGCCAACAACTAACCGGCTACATTTCAATCAATTAAAATCATAAAAAAAATATTCAGACAGTAACTTTTGTAGCTTTATTAACTTTAACAACCATATTTCCCCTACCAACCGAGATTATTTGTACCTTTGTGCGCAATTTATAAATGATGATGACAGAAAACAGAAGTTATTTACAAAAATATGCCATGCACTTTGGCACGTATATGGGAATCTATTGGATATTGAAATTCATATTATTTCCGTTAGGATTTCATATACCCTTCCTTTCATTATTATTCGTAATCCTGACGCTGGCAGTGCCCTTCATCGGTTACCACTACGTGAAGATGTATCGGAATAAAATCTGCGGAGGAAGTATCCAGTTTTCTCATGCAGTACTCTTTACTATATTTATGTATATGTTCGCTTCTTTGTTGGTAGCTGTGGTACACTACATTTATTTCCAATTCATAGACCATGGCTTCATCGTCAATTCTTACATCCAACTTTGGGACGAGTTAATGACCAACACTCCTGCCCTGGCAGAAAACAAAGATATTATAAAAGAAACGATAGATACCGCCCGTTCACTCACCTCAATCAACATTACTATGCAATTACTGTCATGGGATGTGTTTTGGGGCAGTCTTCTGGCTATCCCTACCGGACTAATGGTCATGAAAAAAGCCAAACCGGAAAACAACGGACTGTCTCAATCGTAATTTGTAATTCGTAAATAGTAATTAATAAAAATGGATATATCAGTTGTAGTCCCATTATTCAATGAAGAAGAGTCACTACCCGAACTCTACGCTTGGATAGAACGGGTAATGCAAGCCAACGGATTCTCATTCGAAGTGATTTTCGTTAACGACGGAAGTACAGACCGCTCATGGGAAGTGATAGAAAAACTCAAAGCCCAATCGGACTGTGTGAAAGGTATCAAGTTCCGCCGTAACTATGGTAAATCACCTGCACTCTATTGCGGATTTGCAGAGGCACAGGGTGATGTGGTTATCACTATGGACGCCGATTTGCAAGATAGTCCGGACGAGATCCCCGAACTATACCGGATGATTACGGAAGACGGCTACGATTTGGTTTCGGGCTGGAAACAGAAAAGATATGATCCAATATCAAAGACATTGCCGACCAAGCTATTCAACGCCACTGCACGCAAAGTCTCGGGCATCAAGAATCTGCACGATTTTAACTGCGGGCTGAAGGCCTATCGCAAAGAGGTCATCAAACATATTGAAGTCTATGGTGAGATGCACCGTTATATCCCTTATCTGGCAAAGAATGCCGGATTCAAGAAAATCGGTGAAAAGGTGGTACACCACCAGGCACGCAAATACGGAACAACCAAATTCGGACTGAACCGCTTTGTTAACGGATACTTGGACTTGCTTTCTCTTTGGTTCCTTTCCAAGTTCGGAATCAAGCCCATGCATTTTTTCGGTCTGCTAGGTTCACTGATGTTTCTCATCGGAATGATATCCGTTATCATTGTAGGTGTAAGCAAGCTATACGCCATGTACAACGGTCTCCCCTATAGACTGGTGACCGATTCTCCCTATTTTTATTTGTCACTCACGGCTATGATTATAGGTACACAACTGTTCCTCGCCGGATTCTTAGGCGAACTGATCTCGCGTAACGCACCGGAACGGAATAACTATCAGATAGAAAAGAAAATTTGATTCACATTCAACCATTGATTATGAAGAATTTAATTCGTATCTTTCTCATATTACTAATTGTCGGTGGTGCTATCAGTATCCACAGTTCGTGCTCGGACGAAAACGACTGTTCGTTGGCAGGACGACCGATGATGTATTGCACATTCAAGTCCATTGACAAAACTCTCGTTCCAAACGTTATAGCAAATGACACACTCGATTCATTAACTATTACAGCATTAGGAACTGACTCTATTATTCTAAATAATGAGAAGAAAGTTCACAAAGTGATGTTACCATTACGATATACCAGCGATTCTACTATATTTATTCTCCGGTATGACCCTGTACGTAATTGGGATAACGCAGACACTTTATACATTGTGCAACAGAACACTCCCTATTTCCAGTCTATGGAATGCGGATATATGATGAAACAGAACATCATCAGCGCCAAGTTTGGAAATAAAACAAACAGTGCGGAAACAATAGATTCTATCTATTTACGAAATAAAGAAGCCAATACAAATGAAATTGAGAATCTACAAATATTCTTTATATACCGAGAGCGGACACCTGACGAAGAGACTAATTAGTCTGCTTCTGCTCTTTTGTATTGGGCTTCCGTTGATAGCACAGCAGCAACGCCCGGTCCATACACCCAAAAGAGATCAGAAGAAAAAGGAAGTTACCGAGATAGATACAATTCCGTTCTATAACGGGACGTATGTAGGTGTAGACTTATACGGCATCGGAAGTAAACTTCTGGGTGGTGACTTTATGAGTTCTGAAGTAAGTATAGCAGTCAACCTCAAGAACAAATTCATCCCGACAGTTGAGTTTGGTATGGGAGGCACAGACACATGGAGCGAAACAGGTATACACTATAAAAGTAAAGCAGCCCCTTTCTTCCGCATCGGTGTGGATTACAACACAATGGCAAAGAAGAAAGAGAAAAACAGTTATCTGTATGCAGGTATCCGTTATGCGTTCAGTTCATTCAAATACGATGTATCGACCCTGCCGGCAGATGATCCGATATGGGGGGACAACATCGGTAATCCCAGTCTCGGAGACGACTACTGGGGAGGAAGTATCCCGTTCAATCATCCGGGAATGAAAGCCTCCGTACAATGGTTGGAAATCGTATTAGGAGTTAAAGTACGCATTTACAAGAACTTCAACATGGGCTGGTCGGTACGCATGAAATATAAAACCAGCGCTTCTACGGGAGAATACGGAGATCCTTGGTATGTGCCCGGCTACGGAAAATATAAATCGAACAATATGGGAATCACTTATTCCCTCATTTATAAACTACCTCTTTAGAATATAATGACAGGACTAGAGATTTGGCTGCTTGCAATAGGTTTGGCGATGGACTGTTTCGCTGTTTCGATTGCAAGCGGTATTATTTTAAAACGTACCCAATGGAGACCGATGCTGGTCATGGCTTTCGCCTTCGGATTTTTTCAGGCTCTCATGCCTTTCATCGGCTGGATGTTCGCCAAGAGTTTCAGTCACCTGATAGAAAGCGTAGACCATTGGATTGCTTTTGCTATTCTTGCCTTTCTAGGCGGCAGAATGATTTTCGAATCTTTCAAGGAAGAAGAATGTTGCCAGCTATTTAATCCCACCAAGCTGAAAGTAGTATTCACAATGGCGATAGCGACAAGTATTGACGCACTGGCAATCGGCATTTCCTTCGCCTTTCTGGGAGTTCAAGATTATACTCAAATCCTCTCTCCTATTTGTATCATCGGACTTGTTTCATTTGTCATGTCGCTCATCGGGCTGATCTTTGGTATCCAATGCGGCTGCGGGATTGCCCGAAAGTTAAAAGCAGAACTATGGGGAGGTATCATTTTAGTCATCATCGGACTAAAAATATTGGTTGAACATTTATTCTTTCAATAAAAAGAAAAAGTTTCTCATCAAAATATAGAAAAGCGTATGAAAACAAAGAAAAGTTTCCTTTGGCTAGCGTTCCTGATTCTGGCAACCATTTGGATATTAGCCAGACACAATCAGCAAGCAAACTATTACAATATCAAAGGGCTTGTATTCGGAACAGTATACAACATCACCTACCAATATGACAGTGACTTGAAACCAGAGATCGAAGCAGAACTGAAACGTTTCGACTTTTCATTATCTCCGTTCAATGACAGTTCCGTAATCAGTCGTGTAAATCGTAATGAAGAATTAGTGACAGACAGTTTCTTTCAAAAATGCTTCAACCGTTCCATGGAAATCTCCCGTGAAACCAAAGGTGCTTTCGACATAACCATAGCCCCACTGGCCAACGCCTGGGGATTCGGATTCAAGAAAGGAGCTTTCCCGGACTCATTAATGATAGATAGCCTGCTGCAAATCACCGATTATGAAAAGGTGAAACTAGAAAATGGAAGAGTTATCAAACAAGATCCCCGCATCATGTTAAGTTGCAGTGCGGTTGCCAAAGGGTATTCGGTGGATGTCATCGCCCAACTGCTCGACCGGAAAGGAATAAAGAATTATATGGTAGACATAGGCGGAGAAGTGGTAGTAAAAGGGGTTAACCCCAAAAACAACTTATGGCGTATCGGCATCAACAAACCGATTGACGACTCCCTATCCGTGAGACAAGACTTACAAACGGTACTCGACCTCACCGACCTCGGTATGGCTACCTCCGGCAACTATCGTAACTTTTACTATAAAGACGGAAAAAAATACGCTCATACGATTGACCCCAGAACAGGTTATCCGGTGCAACACAATATCTTATCTGCCACAGTAATCGCAGAAGACTGTATGACCGCCGATGCGCTGGCTACCGCCTTTATGGTAATGGGACCGGAAGAAGCCGAAACATTCTGCAAAGCAAACCCCAAGATTGACGCGTACTTTATTTATAGTGGAGACAACGGAGAATTTAAGACTTACTATACGGAAGGGATGAAAAAATACATAACTACTCCCCAATAAAAAGACAACGAAAATATACGAATAAATTAGAGGCTCTATTTTATGCAAATAGAGCCTCTATTTATATAAAACAGAGGCTCTGTTTGGGTAAAACAGAGCCTCTAATTTTCAAACATTCATATCGGATTTGACAAACAATATCTTTTCACTTCATAAACACAAAATACACTGCCGCTATCAGGCAAACGAATGCAGCCAAATGATTCCAGTGCAGTGCCTCTCCTTTAAAAAAAACAGTAGTAAACACCGTAAAGATGACAAGAGTTATCACTTCCTGAATCACCTTTAACTGCATCAATGTAAACGGGCCTCCATTACCGATAAATCCGATACGATTCGCCGGTATTTGACACGAATACTCAAAAAAAGCAATTGCCCAGCTAAAAGCAATTACACCTATCAACGGAAGAGAAGCAAACCAAGTATATTCCTGTTTCATCTTCAAGTGACCGTACCAAGCAAAAGTCATAAAGACATTGGATACGATAAGCAACAAAATTGTATATATTCCTTTCATAACAACCGATTTTAATTAATCTATTTTATCCGGTAATAATTCTTCCTGTACATTCGTCATGCTTCCCCAAAGACTGTAACGGGCCTCCGGATTCATCTCTTCCAGTTGCCGCAAAATCCCTTTCATATCGCTCCGGCTGGATTGTGATTCGTAAGGGCAATTCTTTACTTGCTTCTGATAACTGTGTAAAGCCGCCAACTCTACCAAGTCAGCTTCGTGGACCAAACACATCGGACGGATAATCGTCATATCAAACTTCTTCATCACCAAACGGGGAGGCATGGTGCTAAATGCTCCCTGATAAGTGATATTCATCAGCAATGTTTCCAGAATATCATCCATGTGATGCCCCAAGGCTATCTTATTACATCCATGCTCTTTGGCAACTGTAAACAAAGCTTTCCGGCGATTCCACGAACAAAGGAAACAGGGAGACTTACGTGTATCGGTAGCCGGATCGAAGGCTGTCTCATATTGTACAAAAGGTACTCCATACGCTTCACAATGCGCTTTCAAATATGCCGTATCACTCTGATAAGGGATATTTTTCATCACCACATGAACTGCGACAACCGAAAAGCGAGGTTTATAGATACGTACACGCTTACCCAGCAATTCGACAAGCGCCAACGAATCTTTCCCTCCCGACAGTCCGATAAGGATTTTGTCTCCTTCTTCTATCAGTCCATATTGCACCACTCCTCTACTGAACCGCCTTTCAACGCGGCGAATGGTTTTCTCTTCTTCCGTAAATTGTGTCATATCTTCAAAAATCGGCTGCAAAAGTAAGCGAAAAGAATGATTTAAAGAAGAATTAACATAATAGAATCACCGAAAAAGGGTTTATTTCTAATAAATTTGTACTTTTGAACAATTGATAAATTGACTGTTGACCGAAAACGATACCGTTTTCTACCAAACCGTCACTCATAAACGCTAAGAACGATGAAAAGAAAATATATTTTATTTCTAATTTGCAGTTTCTTCCTTGGGGGAGTTTCTGCGCAAACACTGGACCAGGCACGCACCTTATTCACTAAAGGTGACTATGAGAAAGCCAAGCCTGTCTTTAAGAAATATGCTAAATCCCAACCGTCCAATGGTAATTATAATTACTGGTATGGCGTATGTTGCCTGAAAACAGGAGAAGCTGAAGAAGCTGTGAAACCTCTCGAAATGGCTGTAAAGAAACGGGTAGCCAGCGGACAGCTTTATCTGGGACAAGCTTACAATGACACGTACCGTTTTGAAGATGCAGTGAACTGCTTCGAAGAATATATCACCGACTTAAAGAAACGAAAACGCCCTACCGAAGAAGCTGAAAAGCTGTTAGAGAAAAGCAAAGCCGATCTCCGTATGCTGAAAGGCGTAGAAGATGTCTCCATTATCGACAGTTTTGTGGTAGACAAGTCTACTTTCCTGAATGCTTATAAAATTAGCGAAGAATCAGGTAAGCTGTTTACTTTCAACGAGTTCTTCAAAACTGAAGGCGATAACCCGGGAACAGTCTACGAAACCGAAATCGGAAACAAAATCTATTATAGCGAAAAAGGCGAAAGAGGAAATCTGGATATTCTTTCAAAAAATAAGCTGTTAGATGAATGGAGTAACGGACGTCCGTTGCCCGGCAGTATCAATGATTCCGGAAACGCCAACTATCCGTTTGTTATGGCAGACGGTGTTACTATTTATTACGCAAGCGACGGCGAAGGGCTGGGAGGATATGATATCTTTGTCACCCGTTACAATACGAACACCGATACGTATCTTGTACCGGAGAATGTAGGGATGCCGTTTAATTCTCCCTACAATGACTATATGTACGTGATCGACGAATATAATAATCTGGGTTGGTTTGCTTCCGACCGTTTCCAACCGGAAGGAAAGGTCTGCATCTATGTATTTATCCCCAACAATTCAAAGCAGACCTACAACTATGAAGCTATGGACCAGCAGCAAATGATTCGGTTGGCACAGATTCATTCGTTGAAAGAAACATGGA
The DNA here is from genome assembly GCA_959606905.1 of uncultured Bacteroides sp. The sequence goes on from CAUHML010000007.1 coordinate 41,755, forward strand.
AAGATAAAAAGGCAGTTGCCGAAGCACAACAGCGCTTGGAAGCCGCTATGAGCCATAAGCCGCAGGAACGCCGGATTGCAGATTTCGAGTTTGTGATTGATGATAATACGACTTATTATCTTCTGAAAGATTTCAAATCGGCTAAGGCCAAACAACTTTTCCAACGTTACCAGCAAATGGAGAAAGACTATCGTCAGCAAGAAGAAAAACTCAATAGTATGCGGCTACGTTATGCAACCGGCAATAAACAGGAAAAAACAATATTGACTCCGGCCATTCTTGATTTGGAAAAGAGAATATTGCAAATGTCCGGCGAACTGGATGCTCTTGAAATAAATGTACGAAACGCGGAAAAAACAAAATAATAATAACTCTGAACTATGGATATACTTATTATCACCGTTCTCATTATCGCCGCAGTAATACTGTTTCTGGTAGAACTGTTTGTCATACCCGGTATTAGTCTGGCAGGAATCTCTGCACTGGTTTGCATCATTTATGCCAATTACTATGCATTTGCCAATCTAGGTATGGCAGCGGGATTCATTACCTTGGGAATATCAGGAGTAGCCTGCATCGGGTCGCTCGTCTGGTTCATGCGGTCGAAAATGCTCGACAAACTGGCTCTGAAAAAAGATATTGATTCTAAGGTAGACCGTAGTGCAGAGGATAGCGTAAAGGTAGGCGATACCGGTATCAGTACCACCCGCCTGGCACAAATCGGTTATGCAGAAATCAACGGAAACATCGTGGAGGTGAAGTCGATAGATGGCTTCCTCAACGAAAAGACGCCGATTATCGTAAGCCGTATCACCGACGGTACAATTATGGTTGAGAAACACAGAAAATAATATTCACTTAATAAAAACATCAATGGAATCATCTTTCTACTTGCCTATCTTTCTGATAGCCGGAGGTATTATCTTCCTGATAATATTTTTCCATTACGTGCCGTTCTTCCTTTGGTTGTCGGCAAAAGTATCGGGAGTCAACATCTCACTGATACAACTATTTCTAATGCGTATACGTAACGTTCCGCCGTATATCATCGTGCCGGGAATGATTGAAGCCCACAAAGCGGGATTGAAAAACATCACCCGCGATGAGTTGGAAGCCCACTATTTGGCCGGAGGACACGTTGAAAAGGTTGTTCATGCGCTGGTATCCGCATCGAAAGCGAATATCGAGCTACCTTTCCAAATGGCTACCGCTATCGACCTTGCAGGTCGTGACGTATTCGAAGCCGTGCAAATGTCTGTAAACCCGAAAGTTATCGACACACCTCCCGTTACGGCTGTTGCCAAAGACGGTATCCAGTTGATAGCCAAAGCACGTGTTACCGTACGTGCCAATATCCGTCAGTTGGTCGGTGGTGCAGGTGAAGATACGATTCTTGCCCGTGTAGGCGAAGGTATTGTTTCGTCTATCGGTTCTTCCGAAAATCATAAGTCAGTACTCGAAAATCCGGATTCTATCTCCAAACTCGTGCTTCGCAAGGGATTGGATGCAGGAACGGCTTTCGAAATCCTGTCTATCGATATTGCGGATATTGACATAGGTAAGAACATCGGCGCCGCTTTGCAGATTGATCAGGCTAATGCGGACAAGAATATTGCGCAGGCAAAAGCAGAGGAACGCCGTGCAATGGCAGTCGCTTCCGAACAGGAAATGAAAGCCAAAGCGCAGGAAGCTCGTGCGAAAGTAATAGAAGCAGAAGCTGAAGTACCGAAAGCTATGGCTGAAGCCTTCCGTAGCGGTAATCTGGGTATCATGGATTATTACCGGATGAAAAATATCGAAGCAGATACTTCCATGCGTGAAAATATTGCCAAACCGGTAACAGGAAACACCGGTAATCAGCCGTTGAGCAAATAATTTATTATAAACGCCGGAACCCGGTTTCAATTCTGTTCCAAGATGTATGCTCTTTTTTCTGCGGAAAAAGAAAGATACCTCTTCCGAACTTAAATCCGGTTCCGGCGTTTGTATTTATAGATACAGTCTTATTGTAAAACTAAAACCTTTCAATAACATGAAAAAGTACTTTCCATCCTCTGAATTGATTATCAACGAAGACGGCTCGGTATTCCATCTTCACGTAAAACCTGAATGGTTGGCAGACAAAGTTATCCTGGTTGGTGATCCCGGACGTGTGGCACTCGTAGCTTCTCATTTCGAAAACAAAGAATGCGAAGTGGAAAGCCGCGAATTCAAGACAATCACGGGCACATATAAAGGTAAACGAATTACTGTCGTTTCTACCGGAATCGGTTGCGATAATATCGATATCGTAATGAATGAACTGGATGCATTAGCCAATATCGACTTCGAGACACGAGAAGAAAAAGAACAGTTCCGGCAGTTAGAGTTAGTACGTATCGGTACGTGCGGCGGTTTACAGCCAAATACACCGGTGGGAACATTCGTATGTTCGCAGAAGTCTATTGGTTTCGACGGATTATTGAATTTCTATGCCGGACGCAATGCTGTATGCGACTTGGCTTTCGAACGTGCTTTCCTCAACCACATGGGGTGGTCGGGAAATATGTGTGCTCCTGCGCCCTATGTTATTGATGCCAGCGAAGAATTAATTGACCGGGTTGCGAAGGATGATATGGTACGTGGCGTGACAATTGCCGCCGGAGGTTTCTTCGGTCCGCAGGGACGTGAGCTCCGTATTCCGTTGGCAGATCCGAAACAGAATGATAAGATTGAAGCGTTTGAATACAAAGGTTTCAAGATAACCAATTTCGAAATGGAGAGTTCCGCTTTGGCAGGACTTAGCCGGTTAATGGGACACAAGGCCATGACTGTCTGCATGGTAATAGCCAACCGCCTTATCAAAGAGGCGAATACCGGATATAAAAATACGATTGATACGTTGATTCAAACGGTGCTCGACAGAATATAAAAAACAACAAGATAATAACCACTTAATAAGAAATGGCTTGAATTATACATTGTGATATATATTCAAGCCATTCTTCTTCACTTATTGATTCACTTATATAATTTCCGACTGTTTATCGATTCGCTCCTTTCTTTAATCAATAACCAATCGTAAATCTCTCTTGATGATGTTGCGGATGTTCCAGTTCATCAATCATGGCGGCCGCATAATCCTCTACAGAAATATGACTGTTCCCCACAATGTCCACAATCATGTCATCCTTTCCCAGACGATAACGTCCCGTACGTACTCCCGGTCGCATATCCGCTGCCGGAGAGAAAAACACCCAGTCCACTTCTTTCTCTTTCGTCAGGAACTTCAGATAAAACTCTCCCAAAGCTTTTACTCCGGGCAAAAGATTCTCGGGTACTTCACCGGAATCCATTAATCGCAAGCCGGGCGCAATAAACAATGAACCTGCACCGCCTACCATAAGAAAACGGTTGACTCCTGCTTTCTTCACTCCGTCAATAATAGTCAGATAGACTTTAATTGTCTCATCATATATATCGGGATTATTCCATCCCGGATTAAACGCACTGATAACGGCATCCGCCCCTTTACAAACTTCGTATACTTCTTCAAGAGAAGACACATCCGCCTTCGTCACTTTCAGATTCTCATTTTCTATCTTTATCTTTTCAGGGTGCCGAACCACGGCTGTCACTTCAAAGCCACGGTTCAAAGTCTCATTCAAAAGAGCTGAGCCAACAAAACCACTCGCTCCGATGAGTACAACCTTCTTTACTTCCTTCATATTCCAACAAAATTAGAGTGTTATTATTATCTTAATAACACTACAATTTCCGGAATGTTGATTCCCTTTCAGAAAATTAATCAACCAATATAGGATTCTATCGTTTCTCTCAGTTTTTCCACGGAATAAGGTTTCGATATGACAGCGTTGCATCCTGCCTGAATAGCCTGCTGCTCTGTATAAAATGCATAAGCCATTACAGCGATAATGGGTACCGCAAAAGACATAGTACAAATCTTTTCCATAGCCTGAATGCCGTCCATTACAGGCATACGAATATCCATTAATATCAAGTCGGGCTTTTCACGGATAAAGAATCTCGTGACTCATATTTGCTAGAAAAACAGACTTTAGCTTATCGACGTCTTCTGCCACCGTTTCGTCTCAATCAATTCCCTCGAGCGACAAATCCGATCACTGATATCATGAATCAGGGCCAGCACTTTATTCCCTTCAAAAGGAGCGATACGTGCCTGGAAATAATATTGAAAGCCTTCTACTTCCAAAGGATATTCTATTTCTTTCAACTTTCCGTCCTTCAGATATTCATGGATATTGTGAATAAACAAATCATATACTTCCTTGGAATAGTTACGTTCACAGTATATGCCAGAAGTTTATCCGGATGTGTTTCATCATTTCCTTTATAAGAGAGAAAATGGTCTTCGAGCCAAATAACTTCCTTATGTTCTCCGATACAACGAACCCGTATCTGTGAAGTCTTTGATTCCGAGGTAAGCATTGCTGCAAAAGACTTTTGGCAAGCATCCATATCATCAGGATGAGCAAACCGATAGAAGTCATTAATATCCTTAAAAACAATTCCGGTTTCTTTTAATCCAAGTGTACGAAAATAATCATCCGTAAAACTGCATTTTCCCGTAAGGATATCATATTTCCACAAAATTATTTGATGCGCAGCAAGTACAGAAAGTATCTTTTGCAAATTTTCTCTTACGATCTCACCATTTTCATTTAGTGAATATAAATTTGTACTGACTCCATAGTCATGGTTATTTGTTTTGCATATTTTGTTGTGTACACTGCTGAACGCTGACAAATATGAACAAATAAAGTACAACTTGTCCCTAATCTTCTGTTTTTTACATAGAAACCCTTATCTTTGCCCATTCAAAAAGAAAATATAATGAACCAAGATACTATTTGTGCCATCGCTACTGCCCAGGGAGGAGCTATCGGAAACATCCGTGTTTCCGGTCCGGAAGCCATTTCTATCACTAGCCGTATCTTCAAACCTGCAAAAGCCGGCAAACTATTTAATGATCAAAAGCCATACACGCTGACTTTCGGACGTATCTATGACGGAGAAGAAATCATTGATGAAGTACTCGTTAGTCTTTTCCGTGCTCCTCATTCTTACACGGGAGAAAATAGTACGGAAATTACGTGTCATGGTTCTTCTTATATCCTCCAGCAAGTAATGCAACTACTCATCAAGAACGGCTGCCGTATGGCTCAACCGGGAGAATACACACAACGTGCTTTCCTCAATGGGAAAATGGATTTAAGTCAGGCAGAAGCTGTTGCCGACCTGATTGCTTCTTCATCTGCCGCGACCCACCGTTTGGCAATGAGTCAAATGCGGGGAGGTTTTAGCAAAGAACTGACAGACTTGCGTAACAAGTTGCTGAACTTCACGTCCATGATTGAACTGGAACTGGATTTCAGTGAGGAAGATGTGGAATTTGCCGACCGTTCGGCATTACGGAAGTTGGCCGATGAAATTGAGCAAGTTATTTCCCGACTAGTCCATTCGTTTAGTGTAGGCAATGCTATCAAAAATGGTGTTCCTGTTGCCATTATCGGTGAGACAAATGCTGGAAAATCGACCCTGTTGAATGTACTATTGAATGAGGAGAGGGCAATTGTCAGTGATATTCACGGAACAACGCGCGATGTCATCGAAGATACGATTAATATAGGAGGCGTCACCTTTCGATTCATCGATACTGCCGGAATCCGTGAAACAAATGATACAATTGAAAGTTTGGGCATTGAACGTACTTTCCAGAAACTGGATCAGGCAGAGATTGTTCTTTGGATGATAGATTCTGTGAATGCTGCTTCTCAAATAGAACAATTATCTGAAAAAATTATTCCTCGTTGCGAAGGAAAACATCTGATTGCAGTATTCAACAAAACTGATTTGATTGAAGAAAAGCAAAAGGAGGATTTACTAACTTTACTAAAAGACTCCTCAAAAGAATATACAGAGTCCATTTTCATATCAGCCAAACAACGGGGGAACACGGAAGAACTTCAAAAAATGCTCATTAATGCAGCTCACTTACCCACAGTAACGCAAAACGACATTATTGTAACAAACGTAAGACATTATGAGGCATTAAGCAAAGCACTTGAAGCAATCCATAGAGTACAAGACGGACTTGATTCTCAAATCTCCGGAGACTTCCTTTCGCAAGATATACGGGAGTGCATTTTCTTCATTTCAGACATAGCCGGTGAGGTCACAAATGACATGGTACTTCAAAATATCTTTCAGCATTTTTGCATCGGCAAGTAAATCATGATAAACGCTGATAAACGGTAACAATAAATAGCAATATACATCTGATTATCTGATACTTAAACAATGTCAACGCTAAGCGTTGACATTACTATTTTCCACTATTTTTCATAATTTTGTACCTTATTTGTACCTCACACTCTTTTTTCCCCTCTTAAAAAAATAAGCGGGAATTAGGATAGGTTTTTGCACATTGGTGCACATTAGTGCACATTAATGCACATAAAAAATGGAGAATTATGAGTAGTAATATTAATGTAGAAAGAATATGCGAATGCTGTGGCAAGAAGTTTATTGCCCATGCATTCAGGACTAGATTTTGCAGTAAGAAATGCACTAAACAAGTATATGTAGCAAAAATCAGAACTCAAAAAACAGAACAGGTAGTTAAAGAGGTTAAAGAGATAGAAACCAAAAATAATATACAATATATTAATGAAATACAGGTAATCCAAGCCAAAGAATATATCAATATAAATGAAACAGCTAAACTGCTCAATATTTGTCGCAGAAGTGTATATAACATTCTTACTAAAGAGCAAATATCTGTTATACATATAGGCAGAAGAATTCTTATTGAAAGAAAGGACATTGAAAACTATATTGCTTCAAGAAAAAGTATAATTGAGAAGAAAATTTCCCAATGCTTAAATCATACAGGAGCACAAGCCATCACTGAATTTTATTCTATAAATGAAATTACAGAGAAATATAAGATACAATACAATCGAATCTATGTAATTGTAACAAAATACAACATTCCTTTTGCGGAAATATCAGGTCATAAATATTATAGCAAAAAACATATAGACAATTATTTTAAAAAGAGAGGTTACAAAGAGGCAGAAGAAATCACAGAGTGGTACACTTCAGATGATATAATGCGGATTTATGATATGACACCTGGCGCAGTAGCAAATTTCATCTCCAGACATAAAATACCCAAAAAGAAAGAAGGAAGTAAAGTATATTATTCAAAAGAACATTTTGACAAAATCAAACAAGGGAAATTTAATTTAGAAGACTTTATTAGCGTTCCCGATGCATGTAAACTGTTTCATACTAACAGAGAAGCAATCTACAGTAGAACTAGAGTATATGGAATAGAGAAGAAAAAGATAGGTAAAATTGTACTTTTACGCCTAAGTGCTCTAAAAGAACTATTTGGAAAGGTAATTGAATAATATAAAATATATTAATTCAATTTTCTGAACTTATCAACATCGAATCATAGGAAAATAGCAACAAATAAAAATAACTAATTAATTAATCAATATGAATACCAAAGTAACATTACGCAAAAAGAAAATCACTGGGGAACGCTATTCCCTGTATCTCGATTTTTATCCCGCAATTAGAATTCCTGATACAAATAAGTCTACCCGAAGATATTTTTTAAACATTTATATCTATGCAAAACCAAAAAACTTTATTGAACGTCAGCATAATAAAGAAATTCTCTACAAAGCAGAAGGAATTCGTTGTAAAGTAACAGAACAGCTTATAAATGAAAAATACACATTTTATGACAAACAAATAGAAAAAGCGGATTTTTTGAAATACTTCAGAGAGGAATCTAATAAACATAATCAAAAATGGTATTATGTATATCAGCACTTTGCTGCATTTATGAATAACAAATGTACCTTTGCTGACGTAAACGTTACAACATGCGAAAATTTCAGAGTATATCTTCTGAAAGCTAAAAATTTGAACGATCCGACCAAACCTTTAAGTAAAAATTCAGCGGCCGGCTATTATTCAACATTCAGAGGTATTCTCAAGATAGCATACAAAAAACGACTTTTAAAAGAAAACATAAATGATTTTCTTGAAAAGATTGATGATGAAGAAACAGATATTGTTTATCTGACTGATTCTGAACTGAAGCTATTAGCAAATAGCAAATGTGATTTTCCTGTATTAAAGAAAGCAGCTTTGTGTTCATGCATGACCGGATTACGAATTAGTGATATTCTAGATCTCCAATGGAAGCATGTTGTAAAATTACCAGATGAAGGTTATTGTATTTGTAAAACACTAATAAAAACTAAAGCCAATTCAGTGATACCAATAAGTGAAGAAACTTATGAATTATTAGGCCCCCGAAAAACAGGATTTGTTTTCAAAGGATTGACCAGAAGTATGACTAACCGACCACTTAAAGATTGGATCAATAGTGTCGGAATTAAAAAGAACATTCATTTTCATTGCTTCCGCCATACCTTTGCTACACTATCTTTAGCGCATGGAACAGACATATATACCGTTTCAAAAATGCTCGGGCACAAAAATGTTTCTACCACCCAACGTTATGCTAAAGTAGTTAACGCACTTAAACGAGAAGCTGCATACAAAATATCACTAAAAGAAAAATAACGATTATGCTTAACATATCTAATAAATCATTTTTTATTACACAATTTCTGTGCATAATACTAATAGTTTTTTCAATGCTACTGGACATTCCATGGTATTTAAAATATTATATTTTCCCTACTGTACCAGTATTATTTATGCTCTTTTTAGCTATACAAAAAATCAATGAGACCAATGACAAGAACTTACATAAATACACAGACCTTGTACATAGCCACAGAGATAACAAAGAATGGCTAGAAAAGGAATATCTATTGATGTCTCAAAAAAGTTGCCATATTCTATTCAATAAAATATATAAAAGCAAATTGAATATTCTAATCAAATATCGGGAAGCTCTGCCTACAGTGAATATGAGAGCGCACGATATAGTTTCAACAAACATAGAATCTACATTAAATGAATGTATCACACCCAATATTGATCCATCCAGGAATACCGCTATTGAAAATTACAATAAAGAACTTTATAATAAAATATGGCTTTTCTTGGAAAGCTATATAACAACAACATTATCTGTTTACTTCTCTGAGAATGATATTGCTACAATCAAACAGAGCGTCTTTGAATACTTCATCAATGAACGAAGAAAAATAGAAGTAACGAACAAAGTAAATATTCCTCAATATCTCTCGATGCAAGACATTGCCCATTTTTTCCATAACATATCAGAATTGATGAGCTATTATAAAAAACTCAAACAATCAGATTTCTTCAAATATTTACCATATTTCATTGAAATGGGAGATTATGATCCCCAATCGTTATACAGGAATTCAACCCGTACTTCAAACACAGCAAGGATTCAGTTATACCGGATTTCAGCAAAGAATAATATTATATCAGACTTCGTGGAAAGTTTGAAAAAAGAGCTGCCATATAATCAAAGAATCATCTCTTAAAACCACTTATATCCTTGAACAGACAAGCCTTCTTATTCTCCATGTATGAATAAGAAGGCTTATTTTTGTACAACGATTAATGCACCTTAATTAATTGAAGATTCATTGATGATGAATTATCTTCATTATCTCTTTGCTTTTCTTTGCTGCATCAAACCTAAAAAAGTAATAAAATGGCAAATATTGAAAAATTCGGCAAAGTTACACATGATAACTTACCAGAAGCAGTGGAGCATCTAATTAATCTGATGTCCGTCCAAGTGGAAAATCAATCAAAAGAGAAAGAACTATTAAGTGTAATGAGCAATGAAGACGAAATTGATATTGAACAAGCTAGCACATTACTAAAAAAGAGTAAGAGTACCATCTACCGCTATACATGCAATAATATCATACCATTCTACAAAGTTGGAAACAGTTTGAGGTTTCGGAAAACCGAACTAATAGAATGGATTAAGTCCCACAAAATTAAGACAGAAGAGGAAATTAACTCCGAAATAGCTCCATTAATACGCTTCTGAACAATAGATATACAGAAAAATGAGAAATAGCAAAAAAACAGAAAACACTTCTGTTACACCTCAAGACGTAATTGCGGACGCAAAACACTTATTAGAAAATTCAGAACCTGGAGAGTTTCCTATTGAAGCTTTTTCAAACCGTACAAGGCAATTCATATTATCTATTTACGAACACCTTCGGTTCAAAAAAGATTATCTCGGTATTAATATATTGTGTGCCATTGGCGTAGCCATGGGGAAGCGATTCAGGATCGAAATAAACAACACTTTCCACGATTATCCCGGACTTTTCTATGTAATGGTAGGATATCCAAGCATTGGTAAAACTCCTCCCACCCGTCTTATCCTCAAACCCCTGCTAGTACGTAACCGGGAACTTGCTTTGCAATATAATAGAGAGCTGGAATCTTTTTACCAGAAACTAGAGAAATATGAAAACACTAAAGATAAAGAAGGAGTAAATAAACCTAAACCACCACGTAAAACCTACTTTATCACACAAGATTACACCTTGGAATGGCTAGTTTATGCTCTTGAATGCTCAAAAAACGGAATGCTTTTATATCAGGATGAAATAAGCCGGTGGACCAAAAACTCTATGAGATATACAAAGGGTATGGACGAAAGCACATTCTGGAATGAAAGATATAACCATAGTGACCTTATATACAACCGTAAGAGTGAAGACTATAATATCGTCGTAACAGAGCCATTAATTTCTGTTATCGGAGGAACTCAAATCGAGCAATTGAAACACTTGATTGATGGTGATAAAACAGAGAATGGATTCATGTCTCGTTTATTATTCGCATATCCACTCGATCAAAAAATAGAATTAGCAGAAGATGATAATGTCCCGGAGCATGAATTAACTTGGTGGAATTCTCTTATTGAAGACATTCTCAATCTGAAAGTTATTTACGATGAAAAGGAAACAAACGTAATTCCTCAAAATTTAAAGCTCTCGCAATCAGCAAAAGTTCGATACATGGAATGGAAGAGAGACAATATTCAAATGATTAATGAAATGAATGAAAGCGGTAACATTATTCTTGGCAGTTACTTTGGAAAATTGAGCACTGCTTTAGGACGCCTATGTCTCATTATTCAAGCAGAACGCTGGAGTTGCGGAGAAGCTAAATTAGAAGAGATTGACTTATCAACAGTAGAACGAGCTATCCTACTAATCGAGTATTTCAGAAAAGTCTTCTATCGAATCTACTTTTATTTCTTTGTCGAAAATGATATCCATCTGTCAGAACTTGAAAGAAAAGTCTATTCAGCTTTACCGGAAGAGTTTGAAACTAAGACAGGGAAAGACATTGCCGTAAAATTGGGTATGCCTGCCCGTACCTTCGATAGATTCGTAAGTGACAGTCAAAGGTCAGACAAACTATTTAGTAAGTTAAAACATGGCATCTACAAAAAGATATATAATTTATAAAAGGTGTGGCGAATCCGGCAATTTTGGCGATTTGATAATCCTAAGAAAAAAAACAAACGGATGAACATTACTGGCGATTTCGGCAATATTGGCAATTTAAGTTTATCTTTCATAAAACAAAGACACTATGGGCTATAGATTTACACTGGAAAAATACGACCGATACAAAAGGAATAGGTACACCTGTCCATCCTGCGGTCACAAAAGAGAATTCACACGATACATTGATACCATGGGAGAATTTGTATTTCCCGAATATGTAGGAAAATGTAACCGGATCAATAATTGCGGTTATCACTATACCCCATCAGATTTTTTCAAAGAAAATCCTGATGCCTTGAAAAAGGTATCAGAAGAAAATCCCAGCAACCAACCAACAACTGTAGTATTCAACAAACAAAGCCCTACCCTTTCACAAAAAATCGATCAAATCAGCAAATGTGTCATGCATAAATCCTGCAATGAACGTTGGTTCAGTCAGAACAACCTATTCCTATTCCTCCTTTCTAAAATTGGCATCAAAGAAACCACAAGATTATTTAAAGAATATAATGTAGGAACAGCCAAAAAATGGAATGGAGCTGCCACAGTTTTTTGGTATGTCACTATTGATAGGGAAATACGCACTGGAAAAATTATGCTTTATCATAAAAATGGGCATAGAGTTAAGGAAGGATATTCCAGGATCAGCTGGGCACATACAGAATTAAATCTCAAAAATTTCAATTTACAATTATGCTTCTTCGGAGAACATCTCCTTAGTTTAGATCCGGACAAACCAGTTGGTATTGTAGAAAGTGAGAAGTCGGCAATTATTTGTTCTGCATACATGAAAGAATTTATATGGATAGCAGCTGGTGGTAAAAATGGTTGTTTAAACTCAAGATATCCGATATTATGGAACAGAAAAATATGCCTTTTTCCTGATTCCAAAGCATACGATGCATGGCACAAATTCTACATGAAGCTCAAATCTGAAAACTATTCAATTACAATATCCAATCTATTAGAGTATAAGACAACCGAGGAACAATGGAATGCCGGAATCGACATAGCTGACATCTTACTCCAACAGCCACTTCAGGAAGTGACATTAAACTATTTCCTACATAATAATCCTCACCTACAATTACTTATAGATACCTTCAGCTTAGAACTGGTAAATAATATTCAATAAATATTTAATAAACAAGTATAAATAACGCACTTACATAAACAAGCAATTGCACATCTACCCACTCCATTATTATACAGATAATCAAAACAATAATATACGATATATTAAATTAAATGTATTTATTATACTTATATCAAGCAAGTTTTAATATGTCATTTATTTTTGTTATATTTGTATATAAAAGCAATAATACACTATGGATTTTAAGAAGTTAAATAAAGAACAAGAAAAAGCTGTCAAATTTGACAACAAACACTTATTACTACTTGCAGGAGCTGGTACTGGAAAGACAGCAACCATCGTTTCAAGAGCCGTATGGCTAATTAATCACGGGATAGATCCAGCACGGATAAAAATAATATCTTTTACAAAAAAATCAGCAAATGAAATTGCTGCAAGAACTGCAAGCCTATTAACAAGCATTGGAGTTAAGAGCCCTTCTCAAGGTGCAACCTTCCACGGATGGTGTCTTGAGATTATACGGTCTAACCCGGCAGCCTTTAATATGAATAAATGGACTGTCATTGACACTGATGACCAAGAAGTAATCATGAAACATGTCCTTGATAACAAGGCTCTTTCCATACCTAAAGAGATCAGAGCTTCAGACATGTTAGCCATACGTTCCTATCAGATTAACACCGATTGCGAATTAAAAGAAGCTATATGTAAAACAGCAAGAAAAAACGGTCAACTTAACATTGAATCACTAATAGAAGACTCAGATAATATCAAAGATACTATCAAACTTTACGAGCAATACAAAAGTACACATCAATATTTAGATTATGATGATATCTTAGCCATATCCGTAAACACGCTATCTCAAAACAAAGAACTATGCGCTAAAGTTACATCCATGTATGACCATATATTGGTAGATGAGATGCAAGATACCAATCCTCTCCAATGGAAACTGCTCGAATTATTCATGTCATCGTGCCACCTGTTTTGCGTAGGGGACGATGCACAATCAATCTACGCTTTCCGCGGGGCCGATTTCAATTCAATCCACTCTTTCAATGAACGAGTACCTGACTCCACGATAATGAAGCTTACCCGGAACTACCGAAGCACACAAGCAATTCTGGATGTTTCAAACCAATTATTAAAACTGTCTCCATTACAGTATAATAAAGAATTAACAGCTGCAAACAAAAAATGGAAGAAACCATTGCTTGTATTCGTTAATAACAAATATGAAGAAGCAGCCTTTATTAAACGGGATATACAAAAACATATCAAAGCAGGAGCGAAATATGCTAGCCACATGGTCCTAGCCAGAAATGCTTACCAAGCCAAGCAGGTGGAAACATCATTTCTTACCAGCCAAATACCCTATGTCTTATTTGGTGGCATATCTCTTATGAAATCCGCCCACGTAAGAGACATTATCTCAGTTCTAAGAATCATAGCCAATCCGCAAGATGAGCTGGCGTGGATGAGATACCTTGAACTGTGGCCAGGCATTGGTAAAGCAAAAATGAAGAAAGCTATAGAAAACATAGTAACCAAGAAAAACATACAGGAAATAATTGACTATCTTATAAACATCGAAATATTTACATTACCGGCTAAAGTTATAAATGGCGCCTGTATGCATGCTAATAATCCAGCTTCATGCTTAACCAACACTACAGAAGCAATGGACGACCTCCTCAAAAACAAATATGCCAAAGATTGGGAACGAAGGAAAAAAGATTTCACCGCTCTGATTGAGGTTGCCTTAAACTCCAAATCCGGAATTTCCGGCTTTATCAATGACTTTTTAGTAGACTCAAGCATTGACGGAAACAGTTTGCGGGATGATGCAGTTATTATATCTACCATCCACTCAGCCAAAGGCTTAGAGGCGGATTATTGCTACATCATAGATTTAAATGTCGGTAACTACCCATGCGATATTGCTATAAAAGACGGGATCAATGCAATTGAAGAAGAACGAAGATGCCTGTATGTAGCACTCACAAGAGCCAAAAAGCAACTTGCCATCACGACGGAATATAACACATGGATGCAGACCAAACCCATCCGTTCAAAAAACACTCCAATGAAAGTTGGAGATACATATATCGCAATTCATCCTACTCCCTCCGATCCTCCCTTCAAAACAGCAAAAATCACTTCAATAAACGGAAATGATATTTGCTTCCACGTAGGCGGTAAGACACTATATAAATCCTTATCAGAATTCTCAAATACTTACAAGCCACAAAAAGAAGAATTTCCCGGTCTCTCTATACCCCAGTTCTTTTTTTCAAAGATATCTCCGAATCTTTTTGAATGTATATCAGGAACCCAACAATCTTCATCAGAAACAACTTCAAAAACAAACAGTAGCTCTAAATTTCATTTTTTCCAATGATGAATATTCTTAAAACATACCATAAGACTTTATTGATTACCCAAAAGCTCATCAAAATGGTCATAAAAGAAACGCCGGTAGAATCAGGATGCATTCTTACCTCCTATCTGCTCTTCCTATGCACCGGAGAGAACTCATGGCTCTATTACGGTATTGTCGCTACATGTGCTTTACATTACTTAAACGGCACTAAGCATTATCACGTAGGCCCATTCATTTACCTTCTGTTCCTTTTCTGTGCTTTCTATGCCAATTTTCCCAATACACTACTTTGCACATCAACACTCACAGCCCTGCTATGTCTATCCCTGAATAACAAAAAACGCATATCGATGCGAATCAGCCAAGTCTGCAAGCATTTCCTCATTGCATTTTATTGTACCGCATATATACTATTTGCCTCAGTCGCCGTATATGTCATAGCCTCTATTATCATCAAAATGCCAGAAGAATTAAAACAGGTATTAAGCCATGCGTGCATTTTTATATTTTCAGTTATCCTGCCGACTCTTTTTCTTACAATAGACACCCACAGACAATACGAAGCACCAACTATCCCCAAGACATTTGGTTGGATACAGCTCATCTTTATAGAAACAGCTATTCAAGCAGGAATAATTTATTTAGGATTTTGTATCCTTCAAATGGCTTCACGCTCCCTTGTACCTCGCCCCTACGTCGTCTACATCGTTATAGCAGCAATCATCACCATTGAAACAAGTGCCAAACTGCACGAATGGTCACCTAAAGATTGGAACAATTCATTTTTCACACACCGAAATCTCTACTACATCCCTCTTATCTTTTTAGGAATTGCAGCTCTTTACATTGAAATTTCACTAGTAGGATACCGGCCGCGCACATTAGCAGCTTCCATATTATTAGGATGGATTTCGATTATTTGTATAGCAAGATTAGTCAAATGCCGCTGCATCACAACACAGGAACGCAATATAAGCCTATACACCTCTATCATCTTAACGATAATAATAGGTATATCAACCGTCATTTTTTAGGAATTCAGTCACTGGAAGCCTTTTTAGTGACCCGACGATTTACATTAATACCATTGTTTTTCAATATTCGGTAAACCGAACTGTTACTACTAAATCCAGTTTCTTCTTTTATGCCTCTAAGTCCAACTCCATTGTTATATAATTCAACACAACGCTTTTCACGTTCCTCCCTGGTAATTTGAAACGAAGACTTCTTTTTCTTTCTGGCAGCGTTAATCCTTGAAGTAGAAATCTTCGAAGCAAGGATGTCACCTGGAAAAGAACCGATGGCATCAACTAATTGAGAAGTGGATGAAGGGAACATTTCATCAAATGTGTCAAATTTGTCTTTCAGTGAAATTACACGTATTTTCTTTATTCGGCATATTTCAAAGAAAGATGCGAGTTGGACAACCCCTCTTAGAGCATTACTAAGACGAAGAATAACAATTTCATCATTTCTACCGACTTCTCTAAGCAGTTTTTTCCACTTCGGACGCTTTCCCTCATCCTCTGCTTGTTCTACAAAAACCTTATCACACCCGGCAGCCTCCAATTTATTGATATCATCTTCATTCTTACTTTCAGGCAACATGATATAACCTAGTCTCATTTTGCAAATATTTGTTTATTAATCAATGCAAAGGTACAATTTATATTTCAAAAACAAAATATCGTACTTAAAATCGTATTTCTTTATTTACTATTAACGATTTTTACTAGTACAAATAATACAACATATTAATTTACATATAAGACTAATACAAATCATTATACATCTTATTATCTGCACATTATGTTACATATAATCAATTATTTTTCAAGACATAAAAGAAATACAACGAAATACCTTAAAAACATTTATTTCCCATTTTTTGATATTTGATTTATCATAATATACAAAATATAGTACATCAAATATTGTACATTATCTCATACAATCGAGCAATATATTTATCAGTTTATACAACTAATAAAGAAGATAATCAATAGTATATCAGCACCTTTACAATGTACGATAAATGAATTATCTCAATGTATGATACTATAAATTTCATTAAAGCATTTATGTTCGATATTATATTATAACTCATTATTCATACTTTTGTACGCAAAAGAATATAATACTAAAAGAATAAGATTTCCCCTTTAACAACAAAAATAAATATGACTAAAATCGCTTATATAATACATATAATCAATATAATAGGAGGATTTATAAAATTCCTGAATGATTGGTGCATATTTAGCATTTATGTAATATACCAAATATACAGTTATAACAAATTATTTTGTATCAAATCATACATTAATTATTGTACATCATTTATCACATGCAGAACAAACAATCAAGCCATTTTGAATTATTATTGTATAATATAAAAACGATTTCATTCTCTATGAAACACCAGCTAAAATGCTATTTATTAGTTATGCTCATTTTTATTTCTTGTAACTTGAAAAATGAAAAGTCTAAGATTTATAATAAGGAGAACGCCATAACTACCTATGAAGAATTCCAAAACAAACTCCATAATACCCAATTGGCTTCAACTAACGATTTGCTCAACAAACTTGAAGAATGGAGAATATTGGAAGATACTGTATTACACTATCTAATATCCGACAGTATTCAGGACCAAACTCGTAATGTACAAGACATGACTCGTTGTGCGGTTATCCGAAATGGAATAACAACTGAAATTATTCGACTGACAGATAGCCAGCTACGCACCTATGGAGACATTATTGATGTTCAACAATCTTTTAATGATTACAACTTAAATGACAGATATCCTGACACATTCCACAATGCAGAATGTTTCTTTAATAGATTAATAATCCAAAAGCATAAGGATAAGAACGCACACGAAATTATGACTCAATATACAAATCAATTACTCTATTGGAAATCTAAAGAATTTTCTTCAAAACATGATATGTTGGAATTTATCAAGGAAGAAGACTATCATTTCTCATACTTTCTCGACCATTTGTATGATTACGATAGTAGATCAGTAAAATCCATTATCACGATGACAGATAATATTTCAAAACTGATGTACGAGTCAGCAAAAACAGGAAAATTGGATATGAATGAACTTAAAATATATCTGGGAATCAGAACCAACAGACGTTTAATACAAAATGCCAATAAATGCGCTAGTGCCATCCGATTAAAACAGATTAAAACGCCCGAACAGGCCGAAATGACTGTTTCTATATTATTGAATCCTTATTCAAACTACAATCGGATGTGCGCAGGAATGCGTACAAAAGAGCAAACAAAAGCACTACATTCATTAGGAAAAGAAATACCTTCACTGCTTAACTATCTGAAGCAGCAAGGATTAATCCGTAAGAATATATCCGACAGCCTTCCTAATATGATGATAAAAGAACATATTCTAATAACAATGAAATAGAAATGGGAAAAATAATTGGAATCGATTTAGGAACAACTAATTCTTGCGTTGCCATATATGAAGGTAAAGACACAACAGTCATTCCCAATAGTGAAGGAAAGAAAACAACTCCTTCAATAGTCGCAATCACCCCAAATGGCTTAAAGGTTGGAGAATCAGCTAAAAGGCAATCCATTACCAATCCTAGCCGCACTATTTTCTCCATAAAGCGTTTCATTGGAGAAAAATATGCAACAATGAAAAAGAAAGCAGAAGTAATGCCCTATAAACTACAGGCATCATCTGATGGGAAATTAATGGTCTTAATTGACGAAAAACCATATACTCCACAAGAAATATCTGCTTATATTCTCCAAAAGATGAAGAAAACAGCAGAAGAATATCTAGGAATTCAAATATCCGAGGCCGTAATAACTGTACCTGCCTACTTTTCCGAAACACAGCGACAGGCGACCAAAGAAGCAGGCGTGATAGCTGGGCTGGAAGTCAAACGGATTCTTAATGAACCGACAGCAGCTGCACTTGCTTTTGGTATAAAAAATGACGTGCCTGGAAAAACCGTAGTGTTCGATTTCGGTGGCGGTACATTCGACATTTCCATTTTAGATTGCCATAATGGGTTTTATGAAGTAATGGCTACTTGTGGAAACACTCATTTGGGAGGAGATGATTTCGATTATGCAGTAATGAAATGGCTGATAGAAGAATTCAATCAGGAATATCAAATAAATTTATGGGAATTTTCCGAAGCAGTCCAAAGAATAAAAGAAGCAGCGGAACGTGCTAAGATTGAGTTATCATCCAATGAATTCACCGAAATTAATATACCCTATTTAATGCCGGTAGATAATATTCCGCGGCATCTCCTTCGTACCCTGACTCGGGTCAAGTTCGAGGAACTGATTTCTCCTCTGATGGAGCAATGCTATCAGCCATGCGCGCAGGCACTTCAAACAGCCGGAATTACCATTAGCGAAATTGACCATGTCCTGTTAGTTGGAGGCTCCACCTGCATTCCGAGCGTACAGAAAATGGTTAAGAATTATTTTGGGGTAGAACCCTTAAAGTGTTCTAATCCTGATGAAATAGTTGCTGTAGGAGCCGCTCTTGAAGGAGCTATTATCAACAAAGATTTAGATAATGTCATCCTGATGGATGTTACCCCTTTATCACTGGGTGTCGAAACTGAAGGCGGTATAATGGCACCTATTATCATCGCAAATGAAACTATACCTATTCGTAGAAAAGAAATATTTACAACATCACAGGATGGTCAAAAAACTGTTACTATTCATATTCTACAAGGAGAAGGTTACTTTGCCAGAGTAAACAAATCTATCGGATATTTCAACTTGACCGGTATCCCTCCCATGGAAGCAGGAAAACCGCAAATTGGAGTTACTTTCGATATTGATAAAGATGGTTTGCTCACCGTAACCGCGCAGGACGAAGATACGGGAAATACAAATATGCTTTGCATCGAGAGATC
Organism: uncultured Bacteroides sp.; assembly: GCA_959606905.1. The sequence goes on from CAUHML010000007.1 coordinate 61,708, forward strand.
CGGAAATCTTTCTTCAGAAGAAATTGAACGGATGAAAGCCGAAGCCCAAGCTAACGAACGGATAGACAAGAAACGCCTTGAATGGATACAGGCATATACGCGTTCCGAACGCAATATCAACCAAATAAAAAGTTGGATGAAACAAATGAGCCATAAAATGAACGTTGAGGACATTGCAATCCTCAATTCTCTTATAGCCCAGCATACAAAAATTTGTCAAGAGGAAAATCTTCAAGCTTTGAAATGCACTGTCAAAGAATTGAACACCGCATGGGAAAACGCCCGAAGAAATCTTAATAAAGAATCAGTTTAAAAAAAGAGAATATTATGAATACCCTGAAGAGAGCTAAATTTGAGAGCATTGCAAAACTCACAATGCCGGAATTCTTCGACACGGAGAATGTCACAGAAATAGAAGTCCTGGAGGATTGGGAAAAGTATAATTACCATCTTGAAACACCATTAACCCTGAATCAGGTTATGGATATTCTAGAAGAACAGAATGATATACTTATTCTATATCATTTCATCCCCTCCAAGGCAGTTTTATGTGCACGCACTTGCTGCGGTGTATCCAATCCTGAAATGGAGTACATGATAAAAATCTCGGCTACAACTGACGACCGTGGACTGTGTGATACAATTTATTTGACTATCTTTAGTTCATTGGAAATCATGCTTGGTGAGATTTCATGTGAGAAAAAGAGAATGAAAGAACGATTTAATTTCGATTTCGAAGACACCTATTGTGTTTTTCTAGCCTTGTTATCATAAACAAAAAAATTTCACATGATCATGGTGACAGGATAGCGGACTTTTCCAGCAGGCAGGTTCACTCTTCTGTCACCAATCATTATCTGGCATAAAACAAACCCTAAAACCATTTTTACTCCACAGCATGGATATTACTATTTATAGAGAAATGATTCAGCTTATCAACAATCATTGCCAATGGGCCATTGTCGATGATAAACTATATGATAATGACGAAAATCAGTACAGTATAAATAAAGCAAAACCAACGAAAGCTTTGTTTGTCAGATTCCGGATAGGCAGCCAAACGTCCAAAAGCGAAGATGCTCTGCCAGTATGGGAATGGAATTTAGAAAAAGCATTGGTTATATTAGAGTCTGACAATAATTTCAAGCACCGGGTTAAAATGCACGCTTGTACACCTGATGACGCGGATCGTTGGCTTCAGATAGCAGTATTCGGAACAATAATATTCAAATAAGCATGAAGAAAAAGTATATTATTCTCCTTCTAATGGTCGCTTGTACTGGTACAGCAATGATTTTACAGTACATTGAGATGAATTTGACAATACGGACCATATTAGTTACCATACTTATGGCTTTTCTTTTTTCCATCCGTATGGTTCTCACAATACATGACGATAAAGCCTAGTAATAAACAAGAAAGCCCCATTTATAATACCATGCTGCCCATATTTATACAGCCCAACCTTTTTTATTACCATTCCTACTACCCCCTTTTACGATTTTTGGAATAAAAATGTTTTTCATTTGGCATAAAGCCTCTATTGTCGGATATGATTTTCTGATGCAAATTTCAAACATATCTGTTTTTGATTACACAAATCCAAGTAAAATTTCTCTCTAAATCTTCCTTTATCTGCGGATAAAGAGTATTTAGAAAGAAAGATTTGTTTCATACACAGAATGTTTAAAGGAAAGCACAGAAAACAACAAACCGACAATAGAAGGTAAAAGCCTTCGACGATAGGGAATAAAAAATTAAACAATATGAAATTCCTTGTAACATCAACTGCATTATCAAACAAACTGTCAGCTATGGCAAAAGTTATGAGCACAAAAGCCGTACAACCCATTCTTTCCAGTTTTCTTTTTGAACTGAACGGAGAATACCTCCAAATCACTGCCTCAGACGGAGACTGTTTCCATTGTAGCACATTGGCAGTAGCAACAGCAGAAGGCAATGGAAAAATCTGCCTGCCCGCCGAAAGGCTACTGGACGCCCTCAAAAATCTGCCAGAACAACCCATAGGGTTTACTATCAATGATACGACTTTTGAAGTTACTATCAAATATAGCAATGGAAAATATGACCTCGTAGGCTGTTCAGCCGATGAATACACTGTACCTTCTCCACTTAGTGATATTGAAACACAGATAGAAATAGAAGCAACTACATTGAACACCGCAATCGCTCAATCATTGTTTGCTGTTTCATATAATGAACTACATCCGATTATTAATGGGATTTATATCACCACCCAAGAGGGAGTTCTCCAATGTGCAGCTTCTGACGGACAAAAACTGATCCGCAACACTTACAAGATTGAGCAGCCGATAGAGAAAATAAGCTTTGTATTACCGACTAAGGCAGCTAAGCTTGTAAAAAGTCTTACAAATAAGATTACAGCACCTGTCAAAATCAGTCACAATGGAAGAGAAGCCATATTCAACATTGATAACGACATATTCCGCTGCCGTCTTTTAGAAGGAAAATATCCGAACTACAACGGTATCATCCCAAGAAACAGCAACAACAACGCAACCATAGACAGAGATGAATTGCTGTCCACTCTTAAACGAGTGGGGATATTTTCAAGCGTAGCAAATGGAAGCATCGAGATGAATTTCTCCGGTGTTAGCCTTGACGTGTCCGGAAAAGACATAGATTACTCCACATCAGCAAAAGAAACACTGTTTTGTAACTATTCGGGTGAAAATTTACGTATCGGTTTTAAATGTGAACTTCTCCGGCAAATCCTCGAAAATTTCACAAGCAAAGAAATCACCTTCTCTATGGGAGATTGTTCAAGAGCAGCAATCATCAAGCCAATTAGCGAAGACGAGAAAACAGAAAATCTATCGCTGCTTATCCCAATGGTGTTAGCTTAAAGGCATCAAACCATAAATCCCCGTACACTCCAAATCCTGTGTACAAGGCAATATAATTTACACAAAGAATTCAATTTATAATATAGAAATAATGGGAAAGAAAAAGAAATGGAAAATCCAACAGAAACGTCAACATCGAAAAATGGTCAGTCTTTTAAATAAAGAATTCGTTGACATTGTCTTCCGTTGGGAAATCAATGGTAAAATTTACCGGTGCAAGAAAAGACGACTATATTCACGAGGACGACAGACAAGTGCTTTCGATTTGGAACAAGCTGCTCAAATCATATACATGTGGGATAAAATTTGTGACGGAGGTGTAACTTATGGCGATGAAGCCATACATGACTTAGTTAAAATATTACCTAATGACAGTGGCATGACAGAACAGCAACTCTTTAAAAAGTATTGGGTAGATACGGATGCGACAATAGACAAAATATTTCAGGAACAAGCAGAGCTATACATGAAACATGGTTATGTGAACACATTTGACGAATACATTGAAGACAGAGCCGGATGCTTAATGGATCAATTCTCCCACAATTCTTTAGCTGTAAAACAGGCTCTTTTGTGGTTTATCTTCAAATATGCTGAAAATCAGTCATTCGATGAATTGAAAACAGAAATAGCACAAATTCCACAGAAAATCATCAATATGGTTGATAAGCTTGTAAACGACAGCAACACACAGCAAGAAGAAAATAAAAAGAAATTCGAAGAATTCAACAAGAAATAATCAAACAATAGACACCAATCAATGAAATCATAGCAGAAATAGTTCGTTTGCCCTCAAATGAATAAAACGGTCTGATAGGGAAAGAAGCACATCTTTCCCTATACAGTCCCACCACTCCCCGCAATCTCCTTTTATAGTAATTAACCCAATTTCCTCTTTTTATGACAAACAAGTTTTATCTCCCTTTGTACATATCTCCCTCCACTTGTCACACACACATAGTTATGTCCTCCACGTAAAGCCTGACCTTTTTTTCCGCGAAGTTGATTGCGTATTTCTCATTCCGATGCAAGGTACGCCTCTGGCTTTTCCCGTTGAAAAATCTTCCTTTTTCGGATAAAAAGGTATTTTTCAGTGAAACCTTGCAGGAATAACACGCAATCAGGAAAGCCGAAAAAAACAATCAGACTTTACGATGAATGGTAAATCGTAGGGAAAGAAAATTCAAATAAAAGATTAATTTAAAAAAGAAAGGAACCAAGAACATGGCATGGTTAGCTATTGCAAAAAACGGTACGGAATATATAACCGCAGAGAAACCGAATTATCTGATTTCTTTAGATTTATGGTGGAGTGAGTATAGCAGAATCGAACTGCCCTCCGGTTGTATTAAAAAGATATTAGGCAGAGAGATCACCGTTAATGAATCTCCGGTAGAAATTTAAATTTATATCCCGATGATTACTACAAAAGAACAAGCATACGAATTTTTCAAATTTCTGTGCAATGCCACTGGAATCGATCTTGAAGCTCTGTTGTTCGCAGAGAAGAACGAGCCTTCAACAATCAGCGTTATGCTCCAAAAACGCGAACTATTCGACATCTATTGCCTCAATATGACAGGAGAATATGACCGTGCGGTTAATGCATCCGCCGATTTCCTCAAGATGTGTATCAGCAACCTCAAAATGAAAGAGTTTGACGCCCATTCTTTGAAAGAAATTAGCAACTTTTATCTCGAAGCCGCCCAATGGATTGAATTCTACGACCAGTTCGCGGCAAAAGACCGTACATCATGGCAACAATTCGTTAAAAGCATCCCCTTACTTACCGATGAAGAGCAGACTGCTGAAGCATTGCAGTCAGACCACCGGGATATGAACGAAGTTGAAAAGACACTAAAGTATATGTCGGTACGAAGATATACGGGAGCCGGAAATATCTCTATTGAATCCGAAGGTTTTATAGTAACCGATGCATTCGTCATGTGCGACAACTTGTCAAGCCTGCTGTCCGGTTTGAAAACTCCGAATGACGACCACATTCACATCACTGTAATGCTCAAACTTGATAGACACATTTGGATGTCTTACTTCATCATAGCCGTCCAATACCGAGACAATATATGGTTGGCAGACGATGGCTACAGTTATGCCAACCCACATGCAAAGGAAGGTATAGCCGGACGGGGTTCCGCACGCATACGCGAAGAAATAATCAACAACAGCATCCTGCCGTATGAATGGATAAATTGGATAGATGAGCAACGGACAACTCACCGGGAAATTACCCGAAATGGCACATATACAGGAGAACTCTATATCAAACAAATTACACAGGATTGGACAACCCAGGCAAAAATATTGTCCTACCTACTTTTCGGTAAACTGATAGATAAGATAATCATTGAATGCCCCACACAAGAAATCAGCACGTTCTCTGCTTTCGCAATCAAAGATAGTAAACTATTGAACGATGCCAGTCCAACACTCCTTGTCGAAAAAGACACGATAAACAAAGAGTTTCAATGCGGACACCTGCATGAACAATGCCAAGCCTACTTGGACGAACTGTACATTCCTCAAAGGGACAACACCGCTATAGTCCGCCTATCTACGTATGACATCATTCAGAGATTGGACGGTAATAACACACTCTGTACAGCCAAACAATACCATGAACTTATTGCTTGGTCCATCAAGGAGGACGAACGCATACAATTACAAGCCGGACTGGATACCCTCTCTGAGGACATTGAGAAACAGCGTATCAGCCTATGCTCCATGATTGAGAACAATCTGCCCAACATACTTCCTTACCTATATTATGGCGATAATGTATATTACATTTTAGACGACCATAATTATCAAGGCTTTGGGAGTAGTACAGGAGGCAGGACAATCTACCCTTTTACAGGCGACTATTGGAGCTATGGTATGAAGTCAATCGGCAAAGACCTCTGCCCCAATTGCAAGAACCATGCCGGCAACCCAAAGAGAATGATAGGAATCAGTGTTATACATTATCGTCAGCTCATGTGGCTGTGCGGCATAACAGATCGTGAACAACTACCGCCTTACTATCGAAATTTCATGCGGAGCGACTTAATACCATATCACGGCAATACGCTCCTTGACAATGTGAATCCGACTTATACACTCAAAGACCCATGTTCGAGCAAGCACAAAAACGGTTTTGGCATTAATATCCACTTGTGCGGATATTGCATGAACCGACTTAGAAAGCTGAATCGAAAAGGAGAAACCGTATATATCCACTTCTCGCTGAGCAATGCTAGTGTCACCTATTATGAAGTGAAGTAGCAGCATATAAGGAAAGATAAGGAAGGAACCAATATCCCTTCCCTATCTTTTTACCATTTATACAAGTTCAAACAAGTAACAAAGATCCTTGTCCTTTTAGATAGTCACTCTTATATTTAAAACCATAGACAGAATACGCCCCCAAAAAGAAAAAAGTATTGTTTAGGGTAAAAAAGGAACAACGTCATATGCTATTTTTTCTCGTTACTAACTTATTTACAAATATCAATCCAGTGAATAAACAACCAGTCCCAATAAGCGGATAAATAAAGTCGCATAAGACTCCAAGTATATTCAGTCACCGTCCATCTCCTTAAAAGCCATCCAAACTGACAACTTGCAGCAAAAGGTTTGTAATTTGCCAATCTAAAAGATTTTAGTCTAAATAGATAAAAGCGAGACACATAAAAACAGACTAACTTGCCAAAACAAACAATAACATTATAACTTGGAGTTGAATAAAATATAGCTTATAAACCCTATAAATTATCAACATATTTATAACCATAAGAAGCCTAAACCACCACAAAAAAAATGTTATCACTATCAGTAAAAGAGTGAAAGCTGTCAATGCACATTATAGATTCGACTATTTTATTCATCGTATTATTGTTAGTGATTAAAATATAAGGAACAAAACAATAAGGTATGGCATTATATTATCAACCAATTTATTTTTTATAATCTTCTGTCCGAAATATTTTTTGGCAAACCAATCAAACAAGATACTAATCAAACCAAAAAACAATAAATAACATTGTAATGATACTCTAAAAATATCAGAAAAGAAGAATAAATTCAAAGGCTGTTCTCCGGCGGTAAATGCAAAACATTTCTCGAAGTTTTCAACATTTCGACTTTTACATAAATAGAAATATACCCTGTTTGCTTGTTTTAGCTTATTTCTATGTAAAAATATTCTTCTTTGAATACCAATAACAGGAGCCCAATCATAAGTACATTCTACTTTCTTCTCAATTACCTGCCCTTTTTCAGCATCATGTACTTGTAAAAAAGTTAGTCTTCGAAATGAGAAACCTCCTCTACCACCAGTACTTATAAGGCTTATATCCATTTTCCCACCTTCTTTTCTATCAATATAAACCAATTGTGAATTAGTAATATAATATATAGCTAAATATACACTCCAACAAGCGCCCACAGATAGCAATACCTTTAGAGTATTATTTAATATTTTCAAATTAAATAGTAGCTTCATATTCCATTATTTTACTCATTTCCGACTGTTCTGCCTTCAAACTGTCTTGATAATCTTGAATTATTTTCTTCAATATTGGACTTTTTGCCATACTTAATATATCTTCTAAGAAAGAAATTCCCAGTGCAGAAAGAATATTACTCTTTGTGAATGATTCTTTGAATCCACCAACAACTTCAGATTTATAGCTAGACGAATTATATTGCAAACCACGTGTAATTTCAGTACGTGTACCACCTTCGATATAACCGGTGCGATCACTCATTCGTATTTCTGCATCATAATTAATTGTTGTTGTTGAGCTCTTGCTAAGTAGTGCACCTTTTTGTACATCTGTTGCTGTATTAGTTCTTCCCAAAGACTCTTCATTACTACCATTAACGAATCTATATGATTCATATGTACTTGTATGCTTTGTTTCATATGTAGAAACTCCATTGTCATATCCATCATTAGGTAAATTAGGTGTATAGTCCATACATTTTTGATTATCATCTTGAATATTGGCAATATTTACATTAACTGTATTTTCATTAACCAAATCACTCCAACCAATAAAATCTTTTCCCAAATCAATTCCTAAACTAACCAATTCGCCACCCCCATAACTAGCAGCAATATAAGCACCTACTTTCCCAAGACATTTTAATCCTATCTTCCCTCCGAAATTAGTAAATCCCTCTAAAACACCTCTCCCCATTGTAACAATTCCTTTGAACATTCCCACAAAACTACAACTAAAAGCCATAACAGCAATAATACCTACATCGAACGCTGTATTTAGCCTATTAAGTTTTAAAGCTGTATCAGAAGCTGTTTTAGAATAAAATATCATAATACTACCGCCTAATTTACATGACATCACTGAATTCTCAAGGATTATGTATTTATCCTCTATTTCAACCATAGGATGGAATGGCTCCCAATCGGAGGTAAGCATTCCACATATAACAGTCGTCTCTACTACGTCGTATTTATCAAGCATCAGTTAATTATTATATTTCAAAGTTTTGATTTGATGATTTCATAAGCAAATACAAGTCCTCTTTCTGTGTCCGAATTGAGTTGCCCTTATTTATATAGATGACAAAAAATTATTTTACTATCCGTTTTTAACAAAAAAAATAAGAAGTATTATTCACAAAACCTGATTCAATCCAAATCCTCCAGTTATAAATTCAAAAGAGCCAAGCAATATCAATAATGATGTTCGATCATCGAATTCGGCATCAGTGTGCCTATATCCTTCCTAATCTACATAACACCACCAGCCCCTTTTCTGCCTTACCTTTTGCCCTTTCTAATTCAACAAAGTCAATACCCATTATAATTATCAACATTCAATGCCATTAATATGGATAAATTTCCTTTTGTTACTTTATACCATATATCTATCCCGCAAATCCTATTCTTTTTTCAGCAAAGTTGATTGTATCTACAATATTTTGTGCAAGATCCGCTTTGGCTTTCTCTTTGGAAAATCTTCCTTTTTTTCCAAAAAGGTATTTTCCAGAGAAATCTTGCAAAAAAAAGATACAATCTGAAAAGCAGAAAAAAGAATAAGCTTTTCGACAGTAAAGATCGAAGGGAAAAACTATTAATCACACTTTAGGACAATTATTATTAAAAACAATATATGAAAAAGGAACAAATAAATTGGAAACAATATCATGAAGATTTGCTTTCTTCACTATTAAATGAACGCATTTGGACGTTAGGATGTAATGATAAGCAAAACTATCATCTACAGAATATTGCAGAGATAGAAAAGGAATTAGAAGCAATTAAGAACTCTCAATATGAACTAATATTGAACAAACATAGTGATACACCGGAATACTTTGAAGATTATCTATTATAAACTATCAAAATAAAAATTATGGGACTATTTATATGCAAAAAATGCGGTTGCATTGAGAATACAGCCGTATCGAGTTATTGGAGTGTTGTTAACAATATCTTTCCGATAGAATATGATACGAGTTTGGAACAATATCAAGGTGAGCCCTTATGCTCGGAATGCGGAAAACTTACCTTTGATGAAAAAGGTGATAATCCTAAAATGATACCGGGTAAATGGCATGGCAAGTTTCCTAAATCACCAGCCACAGAAGAAGACAGAAGAAGAGCGAATAAAAACGGATTAATTCGTTAAATAAAAAACAAAATAATGAAAAATAAGAACGCCAAGAAATTCTCAAATACAAGGAATGACGAAATAAAACCATATTGGGTAATTTTGCAAGAACTTGATAAAGACCTTGACACATTAACCAACTCCCCAATTACAACAGAATATTGTAATAAAGGAACAGTTTCACGACTTCAAGGTAAAATCATAGGTTATAATATGAAACACAAAGATATTATTACATATAAACAGACACAAGAGCATACGCTACGTCACAATAGAGGAGAAATACTTATGTATGAATCTTGTCTGTACAATCTGCCATACAATAATTATGAAAACATCCGTTCCATTTTTATAAATATGTGGCAACGAATGGGATATAACATATACTACCGTTATTAAATAATTGGGTTGGCTATACCATTAATGGAACAGCTGTTTGGTCCAAAGGTAAGAACTAATTCAAAATAAAGAAAGGAATACGTATGACTAAGTTTACAAAGACACATTCAAAACAAAAAGTAAAAAGTAAAATCAAAAAAAGAGCCTACAAAAAGGCATATAGATATCCACATAAAATATTTTTTCTGATAGACGATAATCTTTTTGGTTCATGCACTCAAAATCATGAAACTTTTCTCAGTAATCGTAAAATGCAGTACTACCTCCGAACTTTGAAAAAAGGAGGCTACATATCCCCCCAAGGATACGATGTTTTGAGCAAGCGCCGCCATTGGTTCTGGTGGGAAGAATCTACCATTTTCATAACAGGCAGGCTAAAGTTACGCAAGCATGACATACAAAGGTTGTATAATCTCTAACGAGACTCCTGGAAAGCAAAAGCTATCTTCTTGAATCAGAGATAGCTTTTTTCATATTGTATATCCCAAACCACCTTTTCTATCTGCTTCCCCCTATTCCATTTCAGTAAACATCACTTTTATACTCCCCTTCTTCCCTATTCACGATAACTCCGACATCATTCTTTTATTCTGCAAAGGTAATTGCTATCTCTCTATTCTTCTGCAAGGTATGCCAAAGGCTTCCTTCTGAAAAATCTTCCTTTTGTCTCCTGCCAAAAGGTATTTTTCAAGGAAACCTTGCAGGAATAAGATTGCAATCAAGGAAGCAGAAAAAAGATTGATTCCCTCGCAATCGATAATAGGAGGGAAAAGTATTAATTAAATAACATGTATATGAATAAGTTAATTGACAGCTTCCCATGCAGCGAGAAGCAAGCAATGGCAGTACCAGCTACAAGCTTTTTACTATTAAACAGAGAGAAGGCAAACAAAGTATTAACTCACACAAAACAACAAAGTCTATGAGTCACTTTATAGTAATGGTTATTGGTGAAAACCCTGAAGAACAATTAGAACCGTATAACGAAAATCTCCAAGTTGAAGAATATGAAGTTGGAGAGGTATCCAAGGAAGAAAAATTAAGGATGATGAAATATTACACTGAACAGGGACACCTATTTACATCTTTCAGCAAATGCTATGCACGTTTTGGGAAAGAGTGGGATGGCAATTCGTGTCGCAAAGATAAAAATGGAATATGGCGCAAATACTCAACATACAATCCGGACTCAAAATGGGACTGGTATGTTCTTGGAGGTCGTTGGTCAGGCGACTTCATCCGATTAAAACCCAATGCAACAAGCGGAATTTTAGGAGAAGCCGGCGCATTTGAAAACGAAGTTGGGATAGACGCAGCTCTAAAAGGAGATATTGACTTTGACACTATCCGTAAAGAAAGAGAAGAGAAAGCTCGGAAATATTATCAAGAAATTGTCATTCAATGCGGAGGAAGCATCCCTAAACTCGAACTTTCTTGGGAAACAATTCGTGACGGAGAAGCGTTTGCCCAACTTTCTATTGATGAAAAGCGCACCCTATATCATTCACAAGATAGTGTAATACGCTGGAAAAATGCAGGCTTTGAAAACAGCTTCTTCGGTCCGTATCTTGAAGACTTCCAATGTACGGAAGAAGAGTTCGTCAATCGCAGTTTATTGAATACCTTCATTCCCTATGCTTTTGTTATAAACGGAGAATGGTACGGTTCCGGTGATATGGGTTGGTGCGGAATTTCATCCAACGAGATGCCCCATGAAGAATGGCGAAACAAAGTTTGGAACATGCTTACATCTCTTCCCGACGATACACTCATATCTTTCTATGATTGCCACATTTGATATTTCAAAACGATAATTAAAAAAACAAATGTTATAGAGTTCAGGATACCGACTATAGAGAGTATCCTGAATTCTTATCTGCCTTTACACCAACCCTTTATACCCCAACTAAAACCTGTTATAAACTTACGGAATCCCCTTTTATACCCATTGGGGAATACAATCATTCAGTATCAATATCTGGAGCCAGACTATTTATATACAACACTATAAACTTATATAGTATATATATTATATATACATTTATAATTAAATACTGTATTTATAAATTTTAATCATCTTAGTAAGGAGCAAATTATGAAATTAGAAAAAATGGCTCAATTAAAAAAGTAATCTTTCCCTCTTATACCCTCCAGCACTCCCCGGCACACCTATTAATTATTATTACTTTGACCATTCGCCCTATTCGTGTGCAAATTTCAGCTAAAAGCCGGACATGCCAACTTGTGGATAGACTCCACCGGTTTCCGTAGAAAATCTCCAGCCTACAGCTCGTATTTTCTGGAAAAAGCTGGCTTTATCCGTTGCTTTAGCTCATTGGAGCACTTGAAAAGTTCAGAAAACAGTCAAAGTAACAATAAGTAAAAACAGGTTGACTGAAAGGGAACTAAATATTAATTAACCCATAAATGTACAGCAATGAATACGGTAGGAATTTCAAAAAATGGAAAATACAATGTCCAGTCATTGATAAAGTTAAACCTTAACCAAAATACAGAACATTCGGTTACACAATCCGATGTCGATATGGCTAACAACTATGTCACTTTGATAGAAAAAACAAGATCCAACATTTCCCCAAAAGCCGGCGACTTATTAAGATACACTGATGCACATGGCAACTATTACCCACATGCACACATCGAGTATAACCGTAACGGAATCTGTAATATCTGTGAAAATCCTTATGTGCCTTTCATCAATTCCCAAACTGACGGAATAACTTGTACAACCAATGGCGGAGCGTGGAACGATTTAGAAACCTCCAGCCTTAAATATATCGGCAAAGAACAAAAATCATTCTGTGATTGGGGACATTCGGGAGCATGCGGCAACGTTTCCGTTCATTTCGAAGCTGAAGTTAGCGTATGGGAATATATACATCCCAAACCGCTATACAAAGACTACACGACCGAAAAATGGCGTAAATTATACATCTCCCGTATTTCTGAAAATAACCGAAAAAACTTTGGAGGAAATCTGTATTATTCAATGGATAACGTAAGTTTCTGCACCGAAAATGAATATCAAAAATTCATCAGCGAGTTCAAAGGAGAAGTTTTCAATGGACATTGGGAAAATCAATTTGTAGTTTGGTGTTATAGAGAACATCAGCAACAAGTTTCCCAAGAAGAGTTTGACGCCCTGGACTTACCGGCAACCACCACTTACTGCAACGGTCAACAGCCCGCCAAAATAAAATACGATGATGAAAACAAAACCGCTATTTTCTATTTTGTAATGCCCGACAAACGCCTCTGTTAAATCAGAGGCATCCGTTTGCAAAATCAATATTCACATCATCAAGATATACATCAACCCCATAACTCTATAAAATTATGACAATCAATTTTAGAAAACTCAAAAGTCAGATTCATCCGTTCCAACCGGAAGCTAAACATGGCTTTATTTTCATCGCAACGAAACAACAGAATGAAAAATTTATATTCAGCATTTCACAAGTAGGTTCCAAACGCAGTCTAATCAAACTATTAATTTATCAAATTAAACACAACCAAGATTACAGAACCGAGTTTTCATCATAACCACTAGCAACCTGTGCTTTCTATTCCCCCAAAGAGACCGAAGAATCTTTTCTCCGTTTATTCCAGTAAGTCAACGAGTAAAAACAGACTTGCTGGAATTCGATTTCTCACCTTTTATAACCCTCAATTCAGTCCCCTTTTAATAGTTCCCGCCCCCTTTGTACTTTCAATTACATTCAACCACAGAAAGCCCAATTCTTTTTTCCGCAAAGATGATTATATCAACCTATTTCCGTGCAAGATACGCCTTAGGCTTTCTATGGAAAATCTTCCTTTTTCCAAAAGAGTATTTTCTATATAAATCTTGCACTACGAAATAGGATATAATCCGAAAAGCAGAAAAAAACAATTAGTCTTTCCGATAAATGAAGAATCGGAGGGAAAATAAATAGATATGACAATGAGTAAATTAAGAGTATATTACGGCTGGGCACGCTTGAATAAAATACGAAAGCGGGAAGCCATTTCAATCGTATTTGAAAACTGCCAGCAAAACGGAGAACATGCGGAAAAATTCCTCAAACGAATGCAAGACACTGTATTTGTCCGGTTCCAGACTGACGAGGAAGCGAAAGATGCAGAAGGTGTCAATAGAATGTACACAGAATTCAGCATATTCCTCGATCATAAGAATATCAAAGGCAGCCTGCAAGCAGCGCTTATGGAGAACCATAATGCAGATAGCCACCATGTATCTGAAAATATACGTGATGAAATTCGTGATAAATTAAGCAGAGCATTTCTATCCACCCACTCAGATTATAAAGAACCTTCTGAGGAAGTGAAATTATTAAATAAAAAAACAAGACCTGAATATGACTAAATGGATTTCTATACAAGATGCCGCTAATAAGTTTGGCACAACAGAAGAGAATATATGCTCCTTGATTAGACATCGCTACATTACATTTTCCTATGTAGATGATAGCAGCTTGGGAGGAAACTATAGAGATAAACTATTAATGGTTAGTGCTGACGATTTGGAAGAAGCACTTAATTTTAATGCAGTGCAAGCGCTGAGAGAGGAAAAAGAGAGTATTGTAAGAATACCTCTTAGGGAGTTATATGATATACTTCAAGCTAATGACCATTTATTGGAAGTAAATAAATCGCTTCTTTCTAAACTCAAAGAAAAAGAGCAGAAAAAAAAGATTAATTCCCGATAATCAATATAATGAAAGAGATGACAAACAAACTCATTCCATTCATTATGATAAAGTATGAAATATAAAATATAGAATTTACGATTATAGAAAGGTTATTAAAAAAAAGAACAATCACTCGGTTAATATATTTTTTATACCCAAAACATCATTATATTTGAAATATGAAAGATCAAAGAAAACTGTTAAGTACATGCATCAAGAATGACATCCCTGCCGTAGTGTTTCAGGGAGATGACAAATGCGCTCCTGAAATTTTAGAGGCTGCATTAAGTATTTATAAGAAGAACGGCTGTAGTGCTGAATTCATTTACGATTTCCAGCTACTCATTAACGAAGTTAAAGCCTATCAGAATGAAAGTCCTGATACGGTAAAAATACCCGGATTATCAGCTTCAGAGGCTGAACTTATCCGCAAGGATATGGATAGTCGGAATCAAAATCATCTCAGATGAAAAGGCGAAAGCCAGATTCGACACTCTCCTGAGATTAGGTGGAATTTACAAATAATACACTATTTATACTGAAAATAGAATGTCTAATTTTTCAGAACAACTTTCCTTTGTTTGGTTGTGAAAACGGGCAAAGGATTTTTATTTGTCGGAATTCAGACCAAGACCTCACCTTTTATAATTGTTTTTACACTCTTTTTTTTTTACATCGGCAAGCCCCCTTCCGTCATGTCATGCCGTCTGGATTTATCAGATGCAAATTTCACCTGTTGCTTCTTGATTGCGACATCTTGAAGTGCATTTCTTACAAATTCTTCCTCCTGTCGGAGCGTAATTGGTAAGAAAAGCCGTCGTATCAAGCTATTTCAACAGCTGTGTAGAAGCATCCGTAAATTCCCGCCCGGCGATGACAAAGATCGCAAGTGCAGGGAAAACAAAATGTTTCACTAAACAAATTTTAACAATGAAAGAATATCCGAACATCATGCAAACCAAAGAGTTTGAACTTGCAAAGCAGGTAGAAATGGAGTTGAACAGCTATAGCTTCAATCCGAGAGTCTTTGCCGCATCAATTCCTATGATGCACCCTACCAACCAGCAGTCACTGTACCGCCTTATACGTGAATGTCTCCGTGTCATGGCTGATGAAAGCAGACACTATGACGACCGGAACAACGCATCCCACCACGAGGCAAAAGCCATTATGGACTTTCTTAAAGACAATGAAAAATCAATCCCCATGATTTAATTAAGAGGATATGTGTCGGTCACTATTACAATACTGAAGACCGCTACGACGAAGGAAACAAGTAAAAACAGCGTAAATATGAAACAAATAATATGGACAAGCGAGGCTTTCTTCGACGATGAAGCGAGAAAAGCCTATGAAGCAGAGACGAGAGACAGGCTTGAGGATGACGGCTATTGCGTCAGCGACAACGAGTGGGCAGAGATTATTCAGGAATACCTCAGCGACGAGCGACAAAATCTCAACAAAGAGATTGACGGTGTCATAGTGGCATTTGCCGATCTTGGTTTTTGGTATGGCAGACGGCAAGGCTACAAGATTCTCAACTGCAATGTCAATGACATCTTCAGCATATCGGAAGATGATAACGAATGGTTTGGAGATGGCTTTAATATCCGTAGCAGGCATACGCATCATGATGGCACTCACCACGTCCTCTACAGAGTGGCAAAGAACCGGGAAGATGCTGAGAGAATTGCAGAACAAATCTATGAATGTCAGATGGACGAGCAGAATTTTAGAAAGCGTACCCGTTCCCTATATCCGTATGTAGCACACATATACGGGTGGAAATCAAGACGGTTTGACAAATGGAAACAAAACGACATTATTAGGGTTAATGCCTTGTGACGATACGGGACAAGTAAAGCGTCGGACGCAAAAACTAATCAGATAGACAGGAGAAGCTCGCCACATGGCGGGCTTTTTTGCCTTTTTCTTAAAATAGAGGGCCTTTTATAATTTCCTCTTTTAAAACTCATACTGCCCCAACTGCCTGAGAGGGAATTGAAAGAGTCAACTTATATTAGGGTAAGACATTCTTCGCTAAAAATGATTTAATTACATCAAATTCTACTTGGTTACATTTAATTTTAAAAATAGTCTTTTCTGTTGTTTTATAAACCATAATTAAATAATGGCCCTTATGATCAAACTTGATATTATCCAAATCAGTTATTCCTTTACCTCCATTACCCCATCCACAAGAAAAATAATATTTCACCTGTTTTTTTTCTTTGTTAATATCTATAAAACCGTTATTATTCAGTCCACAGACCACAATTAAGCGAAGGTTACTCTGTGTTTCTATATGCGAAGATACAGAGGGTTTAGAAAAAATAAACATACTCATAAATATATATATTAGCTCTATTTTCATCTACTTACATTCATTTAAAGATTTTATTTTATTTGCCAAATTAGAAGGAGTTACACCAAATAAAATATTCTTTTTATACCACGGGATTTTTATCTCATCAATTCCGGCGGCTTGGGCTGCTCCATATGCAAAACTAGCACATTGCCTGTTTCTAAGATTATATCCATTTCCATTCCCGTTTTTCGAAGCAAATTCATCAATATATTCTCTTAAATCGAGGATCTTTACTAATATAATTTCCCGTTGAGCTATCATAGAACCTGAAGAGTTTATATCTATATGCGGTATAAACACTTTATTCAGAGGTCAGTGTTTTTAAAACTTTGTTTTTTATACAAGTTCCTAAAGCAAACCCAACGCATCTATTCCAAGCAACAAGAATATTGCAAAGTCAAAGAGCTACTCCTACAAAAACAAGTTTTATAAAAAAGCATTTTAGTATCGTCCTACATCGAAACCCTGATGAACAGCAGGTTTAAGAGTAGAACATGGGACTTTATCTCATTCTCCTACTTGTTTATGTATTACAGAAAACAGGCATCCCATATCAGAGTAGGACATTATCCCATTTTATCAAATCATAATTATATTTTTCAGACTGTGCTCTGCTAAAAATATTCCAAATAAAACTTCTATTTAAGACTTCACTTTTTATGTCTTCAATTAGACTTAACTCACCAATTTTAAGATCTAAAATAATTGGGGTCTGATCAACCTCGTTCACAACATCTTTTGTAATATACTTAATATCTGTACGCTTAGACAAAAGAATTTGTCTTAATGTGTCATAAACATACAATCCTGATAAATTCGAGTTATTTGAATGTCCAGTTATACATTTAAATGCAATATCCAAACATATTACAACATTTAATGCTACAGCATTAGCTACTCCTGGATAAGAGTCTGAATTTGGAACGTAATCATTCATCCGTATAAAGTTAGATTCAAAAGCCTCATTTTTTTTGTATTTATAGATATTATCCCATAAATAATAAGACATTTGTTTTATTAGAAAATAGTTCCCAACATTGTATTGATCAACAATCATTTTATACATTTCTATAATTTTCTCACAATTATAGAGAGAAAATAGAGCCGACTGTTGAATTGTGAAACTCTGTGTCTTTTCAATAATCTGTTTTTTATAAAAATCATACATAATATATAAATATTATTCCTAATTAATGACATTCTACTTTAATTCCTGCATCTGTTAATTGCTGCATACAATTATGTTCACTAGGACCACAAGGCATTCTTTTCCATGTAGCCACAGCTTCAAGGTTATCAATATTCTTTAACAAGACTTCTTCTGCATGAAGGTTTTTACCATTTACATGTATTGTTGAAGTATTAAGTGGAGTTACACCTAATTCCTGGCACTTTGCCACTTGTCCAGGATCCAACCCATTACTTGATGCTGCAAATAAACCACCTGTTGCATCTTGTCCAACGGAAACTGTTCTACAAACTTCAGCTAAAAAATGATCAGCAGATTCGCTTATTTCTTTGGCTAGTTCTGTTAGAATTCCGAAAAGACCAAAGATATCTACCCAAGTGTTAGGATCGGGAACATAAACATATAAAGTAGGATTATTCCCTGCAAGCCCTATCGGGTCTTGGCTGATATAGTTTCCAGTATTTGGGTCGTAGTACCTGAAGAGTTTATATCTATGTGCATTATAAACACTTTATTCAGAGGTCAGTGTTTTTAAAACATTGTTTTATGCAAGTTCCAAAAACAAACCCAACGCATCCACTTCAAACGCCAAATGATAAAAGTCCTGCAAAATCAAAAATTTACTATTTATAAATCAATCACCTGTTATTCGTATTTTTGTAATATATTCCTGTTTAAGTTTACTAAGTATATAATCAATATTTTTATTTGAGGATCTCTTTCTTAAACTTTCTAATTCACAAATAAATCTTTGTAATTCTTCATCAACAAACTGGACATTAGTTTTATAATAATCTTGTATTTTAAATATCTCTGGAAACTCATTTTTATTTAAACCAGCTTTATTAAATAACCAATAATGAAAATTCTCATCAATTTCAAAAATTCCTTTTTTTTCTCCTGTTTTATTAAACAGCAAAATATCTAATCCCATAATATTTAATGATTTTAGTGACATCCTATTATTTTCTCATGATCTGCAAGTTCTTTGAATTCGCTTTCTGGAAAAGCAGTAACCATCTTTCCATTTGCCTCGACCACAACACGAGATTTATATAATGGTGTTATCCCATCCGAGTCAACTCCTATTGGTTTTTTATATGTTTTTTCGTATATAAACCGGTCTCCACTTTGGACCACTCTTTCAGGATTTCTAAATGTATCTCTAGCTATAGTTTTCCAATCTGATTTATTTCCAGACCATTTACTTTTATGCTCCCAATCCGGATTGTTTCCAACATGTCTTTCTAACACATGATCAGATCCTGATTTTAAATCAATTGTAGAAGGTAAAGGAATTTCCTTTGTTAAACCCAATACATCTACCCAACTATTAGGTTCAGAGACATAAGAGTAAAGCGTAGGATTATTTCCAGCAAGTCCTATCGGGTCTTGACTAATATAGCACCCTACATTAGGGTCGTAGAAACGGAAGAGGTTATATCTATATGCGTTATAAACACTTTATTCAGAGGTCAACGTTTTTTCAAGTTGTTTTTTACGCAAAGTCAAAAACAAACAACCTGCATCCCAACAAAAGACCAAACATCCAAAAACTTGATACAACACTCAAAGAACACCCGCCTACAAAAATAATAATATAGGACTATTATAGTCCAATTATCCAGCTATTATTATAGGCACTCAAATCATCATTTAAATAGGCTTTTAAATAACATAATAGATTCTTATATCGTGCCATGCCATTTGTATCATATACCCATAACTCTGGTTCTTCTACTTCATCAAACCACACGATATAAATTCTTTCATATCCGTTTCCTTCTGCGGCATAAATACTTATACGATTCTTTTTAAAAAGAGCGCACGCATCATTTGCCCAATTCTCAGAAACAGCAACAATTTGTTCCTTAATATTCTCTATATATGAAGAATCATTATTTGCCCATAAACTCTCCATCTCTGTTAAACTTAGCCAGTCACCATGAGTTGCATTTTTCCAGTAGCCCAGCATCTGAAAACGACTCATAAGCATAGGTGAAGCCTTTCTATAAACTCCAGGTTCTAGCGTTGGTACTTTCTCAAACTGTTTATCTGCAACTCCAATAGGAGCTGGTAGACTTGTCAAAGTCTTATTTACTTTAATAGCCTCTTCAATACATTTTTTTAATTGATCCATTTCTTAATTACTTTATAATTACTACTGAAGTATAATTCGTTCCTACCGGAATAGCCTGAGTTGCACCTCCAATATACGAATTAACCGATGGAGTGAGTGGCATAAAAGGACCATCTGTTTTTCCTCCCCAGCCAACATCTGGAATATGTCCCGCAACTTCTCCATTCTTAAACAAGTCAGGATTATTTATTTTATATGCTGTTGCAGCATCACTTGCAGCTTTTCTCACATCTTTAGGTACCGCCTGACGAGTTAATCCTCCTGTAGGAATCTGTTCATTCCATTTTTTTACAAATTCGTCTAACTCTTTCGCTTCTTTACTGTTTTTAGGAAACTTCTGTTGAATTTCTAAAACATTGTTGTTTACATTTGCGCATTTTAATCCCCAGAAATCGACACAAGAGTTGGTATCATTTACATATTTGTAAAATGCCAATCCCCCCTGTAAGTGTATAGGGTCTTGACTTAGGTAACTCCCTGAATTGGGGTCGTAGAAACGGAAGAGTTTATATCTATATGCATTATAGACACTTTATTCAGAGGTCAGCGTTTTTAAAACATTGTTTTTATACAAGTTCAAAATAAACGGCAAAAACCTCACAAGCATCAAATAACAAAAGCCCTGCAAAATCAAAGATCTACCACTGCAAATATAATGCATATTAACCAGACTTACCTCAATTCTGTTGAACAAAAAATCATGTTCATTAGAAATTATTATTAAAAAGGTATTTCAGTGTTGTCTTACATCTAAAGACTTATGAGCAGTAGGCTTAGTTGAACGCGGTACTTTTTCTCACAGCCCTTCTGTGCCCATCCAATAACAAGTTGAAATAGTCAATCGGCATTAAGGAAAGACAATTATAAGCTATCGGGCAATTTGTTTAAATTTAGAATATTTTCTTCCGGATCTGCAAAAGCATTCATTTCGTATAGAAAAGTTTTCATTGCATTCAAGTCTTCTCCGTATAGCGCAGAACTGAATTTCTGAACTTTCAACATGGCATTGACGTACACGTTCGGATCATTTTGTCGGGTAAGCTTGCGAAGAGACAGTAAATAGTCATTGCGAAAAACGGTAGGTATAATGATTTTGGATTCATTTGCAGCCGATAGTTCCGCATTCATCATTACGCGGGCAATACGCCCGTTTCCATCGTTGAAGGGGTGTACTTCGCTAATCATAAACATAATGAACAATGCTTTCGCAAAAGGCGTTCGTAGAGCCTGATAATATTCAAATCCTTTCAGTAAGGTACCTCTGGCAAGAGTAAAATCAACAAAATTGGTATTTCCCGCCCGGTTATTCTGCATTTTGAACATGCCGGGCATCTTACTTTGCCGTGCGGACAACATAATCCGGTGCCTGGATTGCAGAATCTGAATCAATTCCTCTGCCGTTCCCGGAACTATTGACATTTCCCGCTTGTTTGATACGATATAGAATGTGCCTAAAACATCGTGTGAGTCTTCATTACGGGCTTCCATCGGCTGATTAGTTTCTATGATTCGTTGTGCGTCTTCCACCTCGAACTCTGTCCCTTCTATATAATTGGAAAAATAGCTCTCGAAAAACGCAAAATTCCGATAGGCACGTTCCGTTATGTTCTTATCCGGATAAGACTTGAATTCCATTTGCTGAAGAGCAGCGAACAATACCCCGAATAACTCATAGCGTCCCGGATCATAAGGTTCTCCAAAAGCACGGGCTGCCGCCAAAGGGGATTTTAAAATTTGGGCAGGATGAGTCGCAAGTAATGCACTGATAATCGTATTCAATTTTTCAAATTCAGGTTCCATGTCCAAAACGGATGCTATTTCCCGTGATTTATCCCGCAATTCATTAATAGCAGCTTCTCCATTTGTACGAATGATGATCTCTAATTTTTCCTCTATGGTCTGTTGCGGCAATGTTTTAGATTCATCTCCTTGCTTTCTGGATATTTGCATGTTTTCCAAAAAGGCTCTTTCCGGTCGGGACAGATACAATCCTTCAATAAACGGAGTGTCCTCCGGCATCCCACCTTTTCCTTCCATCAAATGAATGGTGATACCCGGCAAAGAAATATTTTTCGTATAAGAATAAGTCAAAAAGATATGGCCACCAGGGGTGGGTTTAAATTCAAAAGCCGACCTATGGCTGATGACAGCTTGAGGATATAGTTTCCCCAATATGATGAAAATGTTTCTCCTGATAATATTTTCAGGTTGGTCAGTCAAATTTGATGTGTAAATCTTAGGTGCTATTTTTCTTATGACACCTTCTTTGACAAGTTTGGCTATACGTTTTGATTCCGCTTTATCGGAAGAGGAGAACAGAAGTTCTTGTAACTGTATCCGGAGATTTTTTTCCATTATAAATCACTTTTTCCGCAAAAGTAGGTAAAATTTTCTATTATAGCAGGGGATATGGGAGATTTTTGTCGATTATAACTTATCTCTTTACAAAACACCAAGTATTTAAAGTTTGATAGAACATCCAAAAAGCTCCTGTTTGCAAAGATAATAGTATAATCAGTCATTTTTCAATAATATGGGTATAAATTTGCGTGCTACTCAAAGAGTTATGTCCCAAGAAACGGGCGATGTTTTCTACTGACATACCGTTTTGTAGTAAATGGGTCGCTATGGAGTGGCGAAGGATGTGAAACGTAAGACGTTTCACACGTATATTTTCGTCTTCACAAAACCGATGCAGATACTTTAAATCCAACGATAAAGTAATGTGAGGTTGTACAAACAGCCTGTCATGCCCGCACTTTATCAGATTACGGAAGTTATAAACATAATCACATAAGGCATTATAAACGTTCTCACTCAAAGGAATGATACGGTCTTTATAATTCTTCCCTTGCCTTACGAACAATGTACGCTTATTAAAATCAATATCTTTAGCAGTTAGCCTGATACCCTCGCTCAAACGTAGTCCACAAGCGTAGTAGACGGTAAAGATAAGTTTCAACTGATTATGTTTCAATTCTCTGTGTGCATAGTCGTAATTGGGATAGGTGTCCCATATCAGCAATTGCAGTTTTTTTATTTCTTCTATGGTGAACGGTTCTATCTTTCGGACGCGATCCTCTTCGTTAATAGTTATCCGCCGATTCTGTGGTATAGGTACATAATCCGCACCCATCTGGTGCAGGAACTCCATAAGCTTGTCAATGGCGGTATAGTAATCGTTCAAATAGGATGCACTTAATCCCATACCTTTGAACTTGGTATTCGGACGTGTCTCCTGAAAATTAAAAAAGTCAGTCAGGTGCTTGGGTTTCAGTTGATCGATGGAAGTTATATCCTGAACAGTAAGCCAGCTAAAGAATTCACTTACCCTGTTGGCATAATTTTCAGCGGTCTGACTGGCAAAGCCGAGTGTGTCGAGCCAAAAAAGATATTGCTCATGTATTACTTTGTAACTTGCATCCATCAGTTTAAAACGGGTTAAACTTAGTCATGTCATCGGCTAAGTCTTCGATGTAATTAGGCAAATACTCTTCGGTGCTGACTATGCTTTTATGTCCTGCAAGATATTGAGCTTTGCGCAGTCCGTGGCTTTTGATCCAATGGGTTATGACCGATGCCCGTAATTGTGCCAACGAACTAAAGTTACCGTTTATTCGTTTGAGTTGGCGGGATAATTTCACAAGTGCTGTCGCTGCTGTCAATGCTATTTTGCCACTTTGTTTTACTGGTAAGAACAACATATCACTGCAAGGGTTCGCAAGTTGGGGACGTATGGTTTGCAGGTATATCAATAAAGTTCCCATCTGTGTAGCGTGAAGTGGCAAAGTTCGGGCGTTCCCCCTTCGTGTTCCCTTTGGGATATATACGGTTGCTTTGTGTAGTTGTATATCATCTATTTGTAGCTGTAGTAGTTCTCTTGTGGTTATGCCCTGATGTATAAGGAGCAACAGCATCACATAATTGCGCATTTGTGCCAGATAACTGTTGCAGGCGGTATTTCGGGGAAATTCTAGTGTCAAGGCTTCTTCCGCTCTCCGGACTTCCAACTGGTAATAAGTGTCGGCAAGTTCCGTCAGTTCATCCGTACTATAGACATGGAATAACTTTCGTTTGTTCACTCCTCTTAACTTGATTAACGATGTAGGATTACCTGCTGTCCAGTTCGGCTCAAGAAGGTAATCGAAATAATGACGCAATGCTATTAAAGCATTGTTACGGCTGATTACCTGCATTTTCTTTTTGTTTTTCAGGTAACTTAAATAGCCTAAAATATCTTTCTTTTGACAGTTCATCATCTCACCGCTGCCGTACCATACGCTAAAAAGTCCGATTTGCCTTTGATACTCCTTTACAGTCGCAGGGCTGTAACCTTTTTCTTGTAAATACATTCTAAATGTCTGCATGATAAAAATTGATTTTAGTGTCGTCCTACTGTCAAACCCATATTCCATCAGGGTTTACGTGTCGGACACCGTGTTTTGTCCTACTGTCCTACTGCTTTCTTTCCATAAGCGCTCCACACTGCTTTGAGAGTGGCTTTTATATCTCGCTGGATACGATTCTGCATATCCGTTTGGTCTCCCAAGTCCGTAAGTTTGTATATAAATCCCTCACGGTGCTTATTTCCTCCGACAATTTGTATGTAACTGAACAGTTTGAGTTCCTGCAAATAGCGATTCAAGGTACGGGGGTGTATCGGCTTTGCCCTGCGTATGTCCATTGCCGTAAACTGGTAAGTTCCTGCTTCTGATAAAAACGGAGCGAGCCACTGGTAAAACCCTTGTGCGCTGGCGCTTAGTTCATCCACACGTCTGAACAGGTTCTTTTTAAGTAGTCTGAACGCCAGTTCTATATCATCGGGATGTGTTTGTATGAGCACTTCTCCTGTTATTTTATCTACGGTTTGTGTCCGTTGGTATTGAAAAAAATAAGTAATGACCTCGATAAAATTGAGCAGCAACAGTAGAGACTTACGGGGATTGGCTGTATCTTGAGGTAAATTGATTAAGGTGGCATAAGGATTGACAATATGCACATCAGAGAGAGTGGCTATCACACACTTCAGCAGATGTTGAGCCTGTTTTATCTCTTCCGTCTTTATCTTTCCCGCTTTGTATCGCTTTTGATACTCCATAATGGAAATATCTTGTACAGGGGTGTGATTCAGGTGCAGGCAAAGAAAGGGTAAACTAATCTCTTCAAAATTCTTGTCCGAGTAAGTACACGCCACCAAGCATAGCTTTGCTACAATTTCAAAAGTGGTACTGTGCAGCACCCCGTCTTTGTTTTTGGCTGCCCGTGTTTTTACCAATCGTCCCTGACTTTGCAGGGTCGCCAATGGCTGGAGCATTTGCGAAGTCCATTCCAAATCCTCTATAAAAAGGGCTTTGTTCTGTATGTCGTTGCTATCAAAGTAGTATAATGCGTTGGCACTAATTTGTGTATGGAATGAATAAGAGCCGTAAGGCATACACTCTAACAATTTTTGCAGGATATAGCTTTTACCGATACCGCTTTTAGCAAAGCAAAGAACTGAAAACGGATTATTGTACTTGTACGATGCCAAAGCAAGGAACAGGATAACAGCGTTATCGTCCTCTCCTAAAATTCCCGTAGTGTTCAACTGCTGTACAAGGTTACCGGGCAGATTCTTGTTTTTGAGGAAAGCAATAGCCTTCTTTCGTTCATCTTCCGATAACTCGAATTGTTGAATGGGAGCTTTGCCAGTGTATCGAAGTTGTTGTAGCCGATACTCCTCCAATTGCAAGGTAAGTTCATACAAGGTTCGGCTGACTTCGATGAGTTTCAGTTCCCACTTGTCGCAAAGGGTTCTTTGCAATTTTTCCACCTGGTTGTCATTGTATAGATCCAGTGTGGAACGTTGTGGTGGATAATCTTTATAGGTGATACGGAGCGTACATACCATGCGTTCCACTTGTGATGTATCCACACCGCCCAATACATCAACCGTCAATAAGCTATCCGTATAGGTGATAAAACGGGAGCTCGTAATCTGTAAATTCTTCATGCCGTAATTTTTTAATTGTCAGGCACAAAGTAAAACAGATTAAATAAGATCTGAAAATCAAGTTATTAACACGCCAGATTGAGAAGTTACCGTTTTCCCACCTTCTTATTGTGTCTTTTGAAAGACACAATAAGAGCAATGAAGAAATAGACAAAATATCTGTTGATAACTTTTTTAGAAAGGTGATTGTAGCACTGTTAGAAATAGAAAAACCACCTTTCGTGATGGTTTCTTCTATAATATTAGCAGATATAGGAATTTATAAATATTTTATTTAAGAACAATATAAAAATCATCTTTACCTTTCCATGAAATCTTATAATATGTACTATCAATTAATCCTATTTCTTTGTAGTAATCTACTAATTCTGATGGGGACCAATCTTTCCCATCAGAAAAAATAGCTCCTAATGCAATTAATTTTTTTATCAAAGTTACCCGTTTAGTTACATCGTTTGTGGGCAAACCCAATGCATAATATTTCCCATTTTTCACAAATCCCATAGCAATAAGTTCTTTATTAAAATTATCACTGGAATTATTAAGTAGAATATTGCGCCCAGCTAATTCAACTACTACAATTTTATTATCTAATTTTTCTTTCATTTCACAAGAACCGTTAATACTGTTGCTACAGACGCATTGTCTGTTGTTGGAATTGAATTTATAACCATTTCTGGAGCACCTCCAGGCAAATGCTGACCACCTCCTAAGAAATGTTCATTACCACTTAAGGGACTACGGGGATTCATAGAAGAAATTCCACTAACTTCTCTTACTTTAAAACCATCCTGAAGACTACCAGAACTTAGTCCCATGTCAAATTCTATTTTTGCAGCCTTTGCTGATGAAATTGTTATAGTATCTCCCTTTTTGAAGTTACCAAAATAACCCAATGCTCCGTTTCTGTCTGTAATGAAAGTCCCGTTTCTACCAATGCTTGGATATGCATCCCAATCTGTTGGGCTGATATTAAAGCCCTTATTATCTTGCAACATTTTATGCTGCCTTTCTCTTGCTTTATTTACTTTGTCACAATCCAACCCAAACGGGTCTATCTGTGTATTGGTGTCAAAAACGTACCCATACAACGTCGGATTGCCCCCCGCAAGCCCTATCGGATCTTGACTGATGTATATTCCAGTATTTGGGTCGTAGTACCTGAACCGATTATAATACAGCCCAACTTCCTCGTCCTCATACTGCCCCAACTGCCGGAAAGGAATAAACCCTTTTTCACCTTCCAGATGCCGAAGCCCACCGTAAATGTCATACTCCGTCTGCCAGACAATCTCTCCGCTATCATCAAATGCCTGCACAGGCCGGCCAAGGTAGTCGCTGACAATACTGTATCTCTCGCTGTCCACCAGTTTGGCACTCGGAACAAAAGTACCATCCTCATAAACCCATGTGATTACATCAGGCGTAGGCTCCTGATTTTTTACTTTAACGCCACCGAGCTCATCACTTACCGGAGTAGGACGATCAGCCTTATTATAACTCCACTCATGTAAAAGAACGTTGCCGTCCCAAAGGTAGCGCTTTATTTCGTCTTTACCAACTTTGGCACTCCTTCTTCCCAGAGCATCGTACTCAAAACATACGATTCCGCCGTCAGGGGTCTTCACAGATTCAAGCATGCCGTTGCCAGACCAGCTATAAGCATAGTCACCACGCTTCCAGACCGGGTGCTCACGCTCCCTTGCCCACTCCGTAAGCAACGATTTCCTTTCCGCATCAGTGTAATTCTTGGGAGGGGTGTATGCCGCATCCTCATCCCTTCCCCAGCGACGGGGACGAATATAGTCCAGCGAGGCTATGCCCGGACTACTGCGCTTCGTCTTAAGCGTCAGGTTACCCTCACAGTCATAGAAGTAGTTGTAATCCGTGTCGCGCAACAACCTACCGCCCGCACCGTATTCACGGTCCGAATGGTCCTTGTTGCGGTAGATGTTACCAAGGACGTCCGGCATCTTGTATTCAAAGCGCCCGTCCTCATATTCAGCGTGCGCAAGGTTACCCAACGCATCATACGCATAATGGACATATCCGTTGGTTATCCCATTGAGCACCCAACGCAACTGGTCATTCGCATTCCACGCATAACGCCGGTTATAGGTCTCCTGTTGACGGGAAACCATGCCGTGACGCACGCTCATCGTCACCGGACGCCCGAAGTCGTCATAGCTGCGGGAGACAGTAATGCCTCCCGTCACTCCCTTTTCTATCTCCAGCCCCAACACGTTCCGGCGGATTTCGGCATTCCAGCTCTGCCGCTCCAGGCCGTTCAGGGCCTCTATATACGAAACATTGCCAAGGCAGTCGTATTTCTGAGAAATATCAGCACCCAGGCTGCTCGTCATGCGCATGCGCCTACCGTTCACGTCATAGCGGCTTTCCACGCTGATGCCCGCATCACCGGCAATCCCGCTGCTATAGGTCTCTTTCACCACACGCCCGGCCTTGTCACGCTCAAAGGCTATGCAGTTGTGCACGTTGCGGCAACGGCTTATACGACCGTTACTGTCGTAAGCATACTCCTCCCAAGTGCCGTCGCTGTAGGCCGCACGGAGGATTCGACCGTTCAGGTCATATTCATAAGCGGTGTAGCGGTTATCCGGCCGCAAAACCTTCACCACCTTGCCCGAACGGTCACGGACGTACTCACGCTGCACGTTGTCAAACCCCGTCTCCTTGACGATGTCGCCACGCAGGTTGCGGATAAACGTATAACGCTCCTTATGCTCGTTCGTCAGATAACGCAAACGTTCCATAAGGTCGTAGCAGAAGCGTATCTCAACACCGTTCTCCTTACGGGTAGCAAGGCTCCCCAGAGGAGTATAGGTGAATTCCACCTTACGGTTGTTCTCCTCGGCCACCAATATCCCCTCGTAGGAGTTGTAACGGAATTCCGTGATACGCCCGCCTGAGCTGGTGCTTGTCACACGGTTCAGAGCGTCATAGACAAACTTACGGTAGCCGCCGGACGCGTTCACCATACCAGTCACGTTGCCACGGTAATCGTACAACCAACGGGTAGTACCCCCCTTCGCGTCGTGGAGATAAGCCAGGGAGTTATTTTCATCGTATTCCAACACTATCGTTTCCCCATTGTGACGTATCTCGCTGACAAGGTTGTTCTCGTTATAGCCGAAAGCCGTTACAGAGTTGTCAGCCTCTATGACACTACCCAGCAGGTTCCTGTCCTTACGGTAAACATAAAGCCTTTTCTCACCGCCCGGGCTGACAGTCATTATCAGACGGCCCTGCTCATCATACAGGAATGACTCCGTGGTTCCGTCCGGATGTACAATGCCCGTACGGTTGCCCATCGCGTCATAGGTATAGCCCGTCATGTGGTTTTCCTCATCCCACTCGCGGTATATCTCGGCATACTCAGTATATTCAAATCGTTTTACATTTCCCAGCGCGTCCTCAATCCGGCCGATAAGCTGGCTGGCAGCATAGCAATATTTTGTTTCCCCTTTCGTACAGTCCCTAACGATATTGTAGCCCTCTTCCGGATGATATTCTATCCACCCTTCCTGCCACCCGCCGTCACCCCACGTATGGGTGCAACGGGGGGTGCCCTGCCCGACGCACTCATATTCCCAGTGGAATGCATGCCCGTCACGGTCTGTTTTCCTGGTCATCAAATGATTTTCATACTCGATACGCGTCGTTTTCCCCATCGCATCGGTTATGGCGGTCATATCGTCTTCCCCGTCATACCCGTATCGCACCAGCACCTCCCTCTTCTTGTCGGGAGTATCCAGCCATACTGATTCCACCAGCCCATTGTCCGTGTAGTCAATACGGACGGAACGGCAGGCAGTATCCACAATCTGAACCAGTTCACCGTGTCTATAGACAAATTCCAGATAGAATCCGGAGGCGTTTTCAATTCTCGAAATGCGGTATCGGTCAGGAGAGTCCTCATGCTCGTAACGGTAAGTCCGTTGTTCTTCGTGGTGGAATACCTCGAAAGACCCTTTCATCCTGCGGAGCGTCAGCTTTTCCTGACGCATATACTCCTCAGCACCTTCCGGAATCAGGGAGAAGCCCAGCACGCGGCCGTCTTCAAGCCGGACAGCTATGGCGTCCTCCTCACGCACTATGTTAACATCCAAGTCATAGTTGGACTGGCAGCCATGCCCCAGAATCCCCCTGTAGTTATTTATGCTGCTCCAACTGCGCTTCCATTCCAGCGGTATCACACCCGGAAGGGTGAAGTCAACACCTTCGTAAACCACCGCGCCATTGACCAGGTTGACTGGCTCAAAGCCCATGTCACACAGCTTTTTGCTGAACGGGTTCCCGTCCCCCGCTATCTTTTTGATTATCTTATTCATCTTCTTACGCGCGAAGTTCATCACGGCACCGAAACCGAAGCTCATCGCCAGTCCCGTCAGGATGCCGCCCCAATCGGGAGCATAAGGGCCGCCCACATTCACCGGAGAACCCGTGGGAACAGGAATCGAGTAAGAGGTAGGGGCAAAAAGCGTAGGAACGACCTTCCAGAACTTCTTTTTTCCAGGTTCCAGGCTCAGAGGGATGCCTATGTCATTGCACGTCATCACGGAATGCCCCTTAGGGCTCAGTCTGGTACCGTCGGCAAAGACCGTTTTCGATGCGAAGAAGTTCATGGACTCATGCCCGATGATGGGAGCCATCACAAAAGTACCGAGAATAGGAATATGCGCCAGCGGAATAATAATCCCGCTCGTATCCGACACCCCCCTTTTCATCCCGTTAATATGGACAGTCGCACCGAGGAACGGGATATAGTCCATCGGGTCCAGCACAAAACCGATAAAGGGTTGGAAGGGATTGTTGGGAATGGGCGGAGGAAACACCGTGAAGTGTATGTCAAGTCCCAATATCGGCGTGAAATGGTTAGCGGCGAAAAGCATCTTCCATAAGGGTTTGAGGGTTTGTAAACCAGCTGATTTTAGAAATGGAGCGTTGTTCCCAGTTCTCTCCGAAAAGTAAAGTCATCCTTTCTCTCATCTCTTTACGCTCCACGGCGGGCACTCCCGTCGCGTTCTTCAAGTAGAACGCAACTATAAAGTACATTTCCGTAGGTCGGAGTTCTTCATCGTCCAAAGTGTAAAAGCGGCTGAAGTGACTGTCCAGGAACTCGGTCATGCGTTCCCGCATAGAATGGCTTTCTGCTACGATAATGGCATTCTTGCACGCGCTGACCGCACCGAAAGTATTGTTCTGTTCCAGACCGACAGTCACCTGCTTGATAAACCACTCGAAGGCCAAAGCAGGATGACCCGTAAGATTATAATATGCCGCCTTATATCCATACGCAGGAAGCAGCATCGTGCCACCCCCCGGATGGCCGCTCTTCCCCTCCTGCTCAAGCATCACGATAGCCTTGTCCAACAATGGGACAACCTGATCGTCCTTGAACGAAAACAGGAAGCCGGCATAAGCCAGGCAAGCGTAAGCCCACAGGCCGGCGTCACCGGAAGCTTGTCCGATCCCAAGCATTCTCTTTCCTAGACGGTGAACCCCGCTCCGGTCCTTTGCGGCGGCCGCCTTGCCCATTTCAACCACTATGCATCGCAGCATGACCATAGGCTCCTGGGCATTGCCTTGACGCATCAGTTCCTCATACGCCCCTTGCATATCCATATTCTCCAAGGGGATGGACACGCTCCTCTTCCCGTACTTACGGCTCACGCCGGCAAACAGCTCACTCCCCTGATAATCAATCAGCGTAATGCCCGCTTGTCGGGGGAGCTGTTCCAGCAGCCGGTCCAGCCATTCATTCAGCTCACTGTAGTTGGAGACGGCCCGGGGGAGCAGCCCAACGAGGAACAGCCTCCTGCTTGCATTCGGAATGAACTTCTGAAAACTCCCCAGCAAGTCCACCAGAAGCCCGTCCTGATGCCGCGGCTCCATCACGTTCCCAACTTTTTCTTTGAACAAGGAAAACTCCTCCCAGGGCAGGTCGGGATAGTCTTTCAGTCCTTTCTCATACTCCGCTATCCAATCCTTGGATATGTCATAGGCGAAGGTATCCGCACTGACAAAATCAGTCAGCATGACAACTATAAGTTCGTTCACTTGGCTGTAAACGGATGATTCCAACTTATAGAAACCGTTCACTAGAGGCAAATCGTTATCGTGTATCAGCCACCGGACCAGTTTGACATCTTGCTTTCCAAGCAGGCTGTCAATCCATTTTTGTTGCACTTTGGATATCCGGACAGCTATAGGGTTATGTTCATTCGTCATAAGACAGCTAATTTAAGTTGAGAGATGTCGAACCTTTGATTGTCGTAATCGCAGGTGATTCTATGTCAACGCCCGCCTTGCCATGCACGGTTACATGACTGGCTTCAGTGGATACTTTCGCAGCTTTTTCTTCTATCAGTGTATCACTCCTCAGCTTTATGGAGTCAATACCGGTTATCGAGTGCGATTTTGTCTCCTCCTCAATCGTCGTTTCGACATCTATCTTCAGGTCCTTACCGTTGATCAGTATCTTACCATCAGTATGCAGTTCCAAAGACGAACTGCCGCAAGTGAGTATTATCTTCTCCGATGAATCTATTTTTGTTGTACCTGCACCGTCCATATCCATACTGGATTTACCGGGATCTTGTAGCCTGACACTCCCTGACGCATCATCCAGTTTCAAGGCACTGCCGCTACGCGAAACAAGAGACTTGCTCTTGTTTCCTTCTCCGCCGCCCTGTCCCACATCGGTGGAGAACACGCTCCCCATCACATAAGGACGGTCAGGACTGC